>CAYUZZ010000251.1:0-4285 GCA_964449505.1 uncultured Hyphomicrobiales bacterium
TTCCAATTTAGTTTTTATCCAATCCTTTTTCTCAGGACTTTGGATATGCATAAACTCAAAACCAGTAGAACCACAATAGGTTTCTCTTAATATTTCAATTATTTCTCGGAGCGGAAGATTATTTTTTTCCCAACTATCATCTGCATGGAAAACCCGGTCCAAATCCCATATAGTTAAACCATAATATGCTGGATCTAATTCCGGATAGTTATATGTTTCCAAACCTAAGGGGTTGATGGAAGCAAGTAGATGCCCTCTTACCCTATAAGCATTAATCATTAGCATTATGTGTGCACCCTTCTCCACATCATCTTTAGGATTGTGGCTGCCCATGTGCTCGCTTGAGAAATCTTTTGCCCATTTGATAGTTTCAAATGGAATTTTTAAACTAAAAAATATCTGGTCGTAAAATTGGGAATCACCCAGCAGTAATCTGTTCATATAAGCTAAAAACTCAGCATTTTCTGCACCTTGAATTATCCTATGGTCATAAGTTGTGGTAATATTAACAACTTTGGATATTGCCATTTCTGCTAACATATCCGGGCGAACGGCAGAAAATTCTACTGGATAGTCAATTGTTCCTGATGATACTATCATACCCTGCCCTTTGAATAATCGCGGGCTTGAGTATGTCGTACCTATCATACCGGGGTTGGTAAGGGTAATTGTAATATCAAGTAAGTCATCATATTCTAAGGAATTGGTTCGTGTTTTTTCAAGTAAGTTATCGAATTCATACACAAATTGGGAAAATGTAAGATTTTGGGCATTCTTTAGACAAGGTATCAACATCAATCTGGTACCATCGTCTGTAATAATATCAACAGCTAAACCTAAATTTATTGATGCTTTTTTAATTCTAAATGGTTTGCCGTCAATTACCTCAAAAGAATCATTCAACTCTGGGTAACGCTGAAGTGACTTTAGAACAGACCAAGCTAATATATGAGTAAATGAAATTCTTTGTTTTTTAAGTTTTTGAAAATATCTATTGATTATTCTTCTATTTTCATCTAAAACTTTGACGGGGATTGTTCTGGTAGCAGAAGCAGAAGGTATCTCCAAACTATCCATCATTATAGCTACATGATTGAGCTCTGGTGCATTCAACCCATCTTTGCTTAAGTTACTATCAGAGGTAATATTACTGGAATATTTATCGGTAACACTCCGTTTCGCTGAAATATTGAAATCTGGAATATCCGCTACTGGAACAGGTTTGTGGTCGATTACAAAAATCGTTTTACCATGTATTTTTTCAAAATACTGCCGCCAGTCTTCATTGACTGAATCAGGGTCTTTCAGATAATTAAAATACAGCTCGTCTTCGAATGCTGAGTTCAGGTTAATCATATAATAAACTTGTGTCTAAAAAAACAATTGGTTATAAACGTTGTAATTCTATGAAAATTTTTAGATTTATACATAAAATCAATAAATTCAGTCTTTGTCTTCCATTTTTTTTAGTAACCGAATAACATGCTCAGGTGATTGACAATTTAATAAGTCTTCCCTAAAGATGTCGTTATTCAGCAATCTGGATATTTTGCTAAGGAGTTTTAAATGTATGCCAACATTATTTTCCAAACCCAACAACAAAAAAATAATATTCACTGGCTGCCCATCTAAAGAATCATAATCTATAGATGATTGGAGAATAACCAGAGCCCCAACGCTTTCTTTAACTGATTTTGTTTTGGCATGAGGCAAAGCAATTCCTTTACCAACACCTGTGGATAAAATCGATTCTCTGGCAAAAATTTCTTTAAGTGCTTCTTCTTTATTAATTATTTTGTTACTAAACGATGCCAATTGAAGCATATAAGTTAGTAATTCTTCTTTATTTTTTGGTACAAAACCTACATCAATAGATTTAATATCCAATATATCGCTAATTTTCATATTTTAACAACCAATTTTATACAAATTATTTTTTCCAATTTTTAATTAACTCGACGTATTTGTTAGCAATACGTTTAGAATTTTCTGATGATTCGCTTTCTCCATAGACCATAAATGCACCTTTTTCCTTGGCAGGTAGCAATAGCACGGAGTCTCCCCTGTCAAAAATCTTTACGCCCTCTACAAGTTCTCTTGTGTAATTTTCGGAATATTCCATTGCCCTTCTCATAACAGTACCTTTAGCTTCCCATGCAACGGGAGTTTCAAGAATAGTTTGGTATCTGCGTGGCAACGTTTCATCTAATTGGGAAATATTATAGCCAGTGATGGCCAGCATTTCTAATATTTTCCCTATGGCAAACATACCATCAGATGCAAACAAAAATTCAGGAAAAATAAAGCCGCCATATACGCCGGGGACAAATTTAACAGATGTGTCAATGGTAGCCTCCATCATGGCTGAATGAGTATTCTTAATTCTGAATATTCCCACATTGTAATCTTTTGCAATTATATCAATTTCAGATGGTGCAACAGCAGATACAGCAATTTTATAGGGTTCTTTATGTTTGTTTGTTTCCAGAAACAGTTTAGTAATAATTGTGGATAACCTTGTATGTGGGTACCAAAAACCCCTTTCATCTATAACTGTAATTTTCTCTGCTCCTGGTTGCATTCTAAAACCTAATTCATAGCCCAGAGATTTCATTATTCTGCCAGTATTATCGGCATCATCGCCGTTTGGTTCGGGGTGAAATCGTGTGCCATCTACAAAGTTATTCAATGAAAGTACTTCTGTATGCAATTTTCCTAAAACTCCAGGTAATATTGTTGATGCCAAACCAAAGGAATAATCAATCAATAGTTTAAATTGTCTTTTACTTATCAATTCTACATCTAAGGCACTAAGAAATCTATTTAAGTAAATCTCGTTTGTCCTTTCTGGGAAAGTTATCTCCCCAACATTATTTGATGGAACTCTTTTGATATCTTCACCAAAGAAAAATCTTTCAATTTTCTTTGTATCATTAATTGAAATATCCCTGCCATCTTTACTAAAGATAATTATATCTGTAAGTTCTGGGTTTCTTGGGGATTTTCTCACGTGAAATCCACCTGCATATTTACTTATTCTCAGTTCCTGTCTAGTCTGGGGGATTGATATTTGTTGCAAGTCATTAATATTAACACCCACCGAAAGAAGTCCTGCAGTAATAGATCTTTTCATTATTCTTGATACGGGATCAGGATCTCTGCTTGCTATAATCGACATATTTTTTCCAAATGTAAGCCCTAAAGCCGAACCCAACTTTGCACCAAATTCTGGATTAATTTCGATGTTAGATAAACCAGAAATACGGGCATCAGTGAATAGTTCACGTTGCCATTTTTCTTCTTGTACTAAAGACCTGGACAGTGTGGCACCTTCTTCTACATATTTGTTGGGCCATAGTTTGATATTTGAAAAAAGTCTGGCGTTATGCCCTATTTTACAATTTTCGGATATAAAAACATTCTCTTCAATTATCACAAAGTCTCCGATTTCTACGTTAAAACATACCACATCGTCGTATAATTCACTGAAATCACCTACAACAACTCCATCCCAAAGCATACAACCTTGTAATTTAGACCCATTTCCTATTTTAACATTGTTTCCTAATACACAATCTTTAATTTCACAATTTTCACCAATTAATACATTATTCCCAATAATATTTTTCCCTTTAAGAGTACTTGTCTCAGCAATAATAGAATTTTCTCCAATATTGAAATCTGCATTTTCAAATTTATTATTTTTTAATTTTACTTTGCCGTAAAGAGAATCGAACTGTCCTAATTGATATTCATCTAAATTACCGACATCTTTCCAATATCCATCTGCTACATAACCATATAAAGGCATTCCTTTCTGTAACATTAATGGAAACAAATCTTTACTGAAGTCAAATTCTTCCTGATAAGGTATCAAATCGAGCACTTCCGGCTCTAATATATATATACCTGTGTTGATGGTATCCGAAAATACTTGCCCCCAAGATGGCTTTTCTAAAAATCGTGTTATTTTGCCTTTTTTATCTGTTATCACAATTCCATATTGCAAAGGTGCTGTTACTCGTGTAAGCAAAATTGTAGCCATAGATTTATTTTCGATATGGTAGTTAAGTGCTGCTGTCAAATCAAAATCAGTTAGCACATCTCCACTTATTATTATAAATCTTTCATTTAACTGTTTGTATGCATTCTTTACTGCACCGGCAGTACCATAATCAGCCTGCGCAATCACATAATTCATATTCACATCCCAATTGTTGCCATTTTCGAAATAAGTGGAAATGGACTCTGGTTGGAAGTATAATAAAGTTACTATTTCTTTAAC
>CAYUZZ010000252.1:0-4271 GCA_964449505.1 uncultured Hyphomicrobiales bacterium
TCTAACAATCAAAATATTTCAATTTTCACAAATGGGGCTAGCTCATCACAATATTTGACAGCTTTGTTATTTTATATATCATTTATTAATAAGGAATTGGACATTATTATTGATAATTTAGCAAGTAAAAAATATATTGATTTAACCCAATCAGTGTTAGAATCATTCTCATACTTTATTAAAAATTCAGCCTATCAGACATTTAATTTTATTGAATTTAAGGGATTAGAATATAATCATTTCAAAATTGAAGGCGATTGGAGTGGCAGCTCATTTTTTCTTATTTTAGCAGCAATAAAAGGAAATGCTAAAATTAGTAATCTAAATAGAGACTCCATTCAACCCGATAAAATAATTTTAAAATTATTATTGGAAATCGGAGCAAATATCAGCTATCATGATAATAATATAGAAGTATGTTCATCCATACTTTCATCCTTCAATTTTGATGCAGAAAACTATCCAGATTTAGTTCCAGCACTTATTCCATTGGGACTTTGCTGTAATGGTACCAGTAAAATTATTAACGTTGATAGAATAAATTTCAAGGAAAGTAGAAGAATTGATGAACTTGTGAAAAGTTATAAAATCTTGGGTGCCTCTATTGATTACAAGGATAACGAATTAACTATATCCAAATCATCTCTTGTTTACAGTGCACTCGACAACAAAAATGACCATAGATTAGCAATGAGTTATGCTGTTGCGTATAAATTAATTGATTCAAAATTACAGCTAAAAGAAGACCAATGTGTGTCCAAATCATATATCAATTTTTATAGAGACTTAAATAAGGTGCAGTTATATGAATAGTTATGGCAGATTGTTCCGAATATCAATTATGGGGGAATCTCATGGGGATATTGTTGGAATTTTAGTAGATGGTTGCCCACCAGGAATTAGTTTATCAGAGGATGATTTCGTTGTGGATATTCAAAGAAGGAAATCTGGTTCCACAGGAACAACATCCAGAATAGAAATTGATAAACCTATCCTGAAAAGTGGAATCTTCGATGGATATTCCACGGGTGCACCAATATTGATTTTATTTGAAAATAATAATATTAAATCAAAAGATTATTCTGATATAAAGACTAAACCAAGACCCGGTCATGCTGATTTTACATCATTTACTAAGTATTTGGGGTATAATGATTACAGAGGAGGCGGACATTTCTCAGGAAGACTTACCTTGGGACTTGTAGCAGCAGGAGTGATAGCCAAAAAAATAATTAAAATGATTGAAATAAAAGCCAAGTTGATAGAGATTGGAGGCACAAACGATATTACGCAAATGATAAATAGGACTCTTTCGCAAAATGACAGTATAGGAGGACTAATTGAATGCAAAATTGATAATCTTCCAATTGGATTTGGCGAGCCATATTTTGATTCCATTGAATCAAATCTATCTCATCTAATATTTTCCATACCAGCAATAAAAGGCATTGAGTTTGGTTCAGGATTCAACTCTGCCACAATGCTTGGAAGTGAGTATAATGATGAATATATTGACGTAAACGGAAAAACAAAAACAAATCATTCGGGTGGTATCAACGGAGGAATTTCAAATGGAAATCAGATTTATTTGAGGGTTGCCGTCAAACCTGCATCGAGCATTGCACAAGAGCAGCAAACCATTAATTTAATGACTGGAGAATTAGCAAGACTTAAAATTGAAGGAAGACATGATAGCTGTATCGCTCTTCGGGTTCCTCCTGTTCTTGAGGCTTGCTGTGCTATAGTTCTTGCCGATTTTTATTTAATTAGTAAAACCAATCAAAGCCAATAACTTGTTTTTTTTAGAAAATATTTCATCAGAAAAAGAGTCCATTGGCTAATAATTATGAAAATAGTAATAAAGTATGGATAAAATTCAGCTTACTGTATTGGGATTGTCAGCAAGTCCTGCAAGTAACAATGCTTATGCACTCATATTGAAAGAAATTGATGGAAAGCGTAGATTACCAATAATGATTGGGGCGTTCGAAGCCCAATCAATTGCCTTGGAAATGGAAGGTGTAATACCACCACGACCAATGACCCACGATTTAATTAGAAATTTACTAGAAAATTTGCATATTAATTTAACAGAGATTTTTATTAACGATTTAGTTGATGGTACTTTTTTTGCAAAATTAATATTTGATGAAGCAGGTATTGATATTGATTGCCGACCAAGTGATGCAATTGCAATTGCTATCAGATGTGGGGTTCCTATCTACGTAAATAGCGAGATTTTGGAAGAAACATCTGTTACTATGCAGCCAGAGGAAAATATTAATGCTCAAGATTCTGACGAAGAAGAGGAAGATTTGAACTTTATAAAAAAACAGTCCGAAGAGCAGAAAAAACCTAAAACCAAATTAGAAAAATTGCAAAGCGAATTAGACAAAGCCATAAGTGATGAAAATTATGAAAAAGCAGCTAATTTAAGAGACGAATTAAAGAGATTTTTAGAAAGGTCATAAGTAAAATGGGTTTATATTCTAAATTATAAACCCATTTTACATTAATTAATAGCCCAAAATAAAGATTTACTACCAACTTTCTGGGTCATTCAGGTATTCATTTATAGCTTTTGCAGCTGTTCTACCGGCTCCCATTGCAAGAATCACAGTAGCACCACCGGTTACAATATCGCCACCAGCAAATACACCCTGCATGTTGGTTTTCATATTCCCTTCATCAACAATAATATTGCCCCATTTATTAACAACTAACTCTGGAGTAGTCTTGCTTATAATAGGGTTAGAACCATTTCCGATTGCTACAACAACAACATCTATTGGTAATAATTCAATTGCATCTTTTATTGGAACAGGTCTTCTACGTCCAGAAGCATCTGGCTCTCCAAGCTCCATTTGTTGTAATTTAACGGTTGTTAGATTACCCTGTTCGTCGCCAATCAGTTCCAATGGTGCAACTAAAAACTTAAATTGTACACCTTCTTGCTTTGCATGTCTTATTTCTTCAATTCTTGCAGGCATTTCTTTTTCAGTCCTTCTGTAGCATATAATAGCATTTTTTGCTCCAAGCCTCAAAGATGTTCTTACAGCGTCCATAGCGGTATTGCCACCACCAAAAACAATAACGGTTTTGTCACGTACATCATATATTGGCGTTTGATTAGTTGGGAATTGGTATGCTTTCATCAAATTTACTCTAGTCAAAAATTCATTTGCAGAGTAAACGCCGTTGAGGTGTTCACCTGGAATATTCAAAAAGTAAGGCAAACCTGCACCAACTCCAATGAATATGGCATCATGATTTGCTTTCAATTCATCAATGGTTTCAGTTAATCCAATCACATAATTTGTTACGAACTTTACTCCTATAGTCTTCATGGCTTCAACCTCTGCCTGAACAATTTCTTTTGGTAATCTGAATTCTGGAATCCCATACATCAGCACCCCTCCAATTTCGTGAAGAGCTTCGAATACAGTAACCTCATGTCCCATTTGTATTAAATCCCCTGCACAACTAAGTCCAGCAGGTCCACCACCAACAATAGCGACTTTTTTGCCAGTTTTGGGAGCCAATTTTACTTCCCTCAATTTAGCATTATTTCTTTCCCAATCGGCAGCAAATCGTTCAAGATTGCCAATGGCGACGGCAGTTTTCCCTTTTTTAACATAAATACAAACTGATTCACACTGTTCTTCCTGAGGACAAACCCTGCCACAAACGGCAGGCAAAGCATTGTCTTGTTTTAAAATATCTGCAGCTTCGTGAAATTTCCCGTCTGCAATCATTTGAATAAATTCAGGAATTTTAACAGAAACAGGGCATCCATCTACACATAAGGGTTTTTTACATCTTAGGCATCTCTCAGCTTCTTCCATTGCCATTTCGACAGTATAACCCTGATTAACCTCTTCGAAATTTCTACTGCGAGCAAGGGCATCCTGCTCAATCATGTGATGGCGCTCCAAAGCCAATCTATCTTTAGCTTTCATCTCAGACATTAACAGACTCCTTTGTTTTCTTAACCAATTCACTATCGTATATTTTATCAATATTACAATAATGGTCAACAGCTTCTTTCTCTAATGATGAGTACATTTTGTTTCTTTGCATAAGTATTTTGAAATCTACCTCGTGAGCATCAAATTCAGGTCCATCAACGCAAACAAATACTGGTTTACCAGAAACATAAGCGCGACAACCACCACACATTCCTGTTCCGTCAACCATAACGGGATTTAAGCTTACTACGGTTTTAATTTTATAGGGTCTGGTAACTTCAGCAACTGCTCTCATCATAGGAA
>CAYUZZ010000253.1:0-4259 GCA_964449505.1 uncultured Hyphomicrobiales bacterium
TAATATTTTCCAAATAATAGATAAGGATAAAAAAAATAATTATGCTATATTAATACTAAGAGACTTTTAATTATTTTATTTTTAAATAATAAATCCCACTACTCTTCAACTATATTTTAACAAACTTATTCAGTTTATTGCCAATTCTGATAAAATATGTACCAACTGGCAAGTGTGAAATATCAATGCGATCGAGATGTTCGACATCTGAGATAACTATTTCGCCAAATGTGTTGTAGATTTTGATTACATAATCGTCATTTGCCCCAAGCTGAAGCTTGGGGTTGCTTAAACCAGATATTTCGATATAATCCGAAGCGGGGTTGGGGTAAACTAAGATTTCATTTTCTGTATAAATTCTGTCATCAACGGAAGTAATATATTTCCTTAGAAATGGATAGCCATCATTCGAAATTCCGTCAATATCCCAAATTAATCCAAAATCCCAATTTGCATCAGTAAAAGTTGATTTAATTTTCATTTCGTTAGTAGTTTTTCCTTCGCCTTGCACGGATTCAGTCATACCACTTGTTTGAACATCCCAAAATGAATAGATGATATTACTGCTGTCGATTACACCAACAAAGCCACCCATTAGAATTTTTCCTTCCACTTTTCCAGTTGAGTAACAATAAGATACATCGCTTTTATGATTGGCTCCTACAAATCCACCAACATTGGTATCGGCAACTACATTGCTACTCGTATATGAATTCTCAATTATACTTTCAGAATTCAATCCTGCAAAACCACCAACAGATCGTATGCCCTTTACATCACCTCTTGAATAGCAAGAGCTAATCGTTGCTCCCGCTGAGTTCAAACCCACAAATCCGCCAACATGGTTTCTTCCATTTACACTTCCTAATGAATAAGAATTATAGATACTATTACTATAATTCAAACCAACTAATCCACCAACTTCTTCTCTACCATTTACTTCAACAGTACTCCAACAGTTGCGAAGTATTGCATCAAAATTAGTAGCAAGCAAGCCACCAATTTCATCTTCGCCAGAAATCTTGCCAGATGAATTTACATTCTCAATTGTTGAATTAATCAAGCTAGTTCCAATAACACCAACAGAATAGCTACCCACAATATCAACATTTGTAACCGAAAGATTGCTAACTTTTGTATTTTCGTATGCAATACAACCGAATAATCCTACAAAATCTTCATCTGGTCTATTAATTCTTAAACTATCAATAGTATGTCCTAATCCATCATAAGTTCCAAAAAAAGCGTGGTTAAGATTCGACAGTGGCTGAAACAATAAACCATCATTATAAAAATCTCCTCCCTCTTTGTAGTCTTCACTTGTAAAAACAATATCTGCAGTTTGGATGAAATGAGCGCTGAGGTAATAACGGACTTTCTGCAAGTCAGCTTTGGTAGCAATTTGGAAAGGGTCTTCCAATGTTCCGGAACCATTGTCGAATCTTGCCAATAAAACATTAGTGGAAAGCATAGCTATAGTTAGTAGTAAAATAATGTTAAATATTTGTTTCATAGTACACCTAAATTAATTTTTAATAAATAGTTAAATGATAAACTAAAATAAGTATTTTAAAATACAAAACATAAATAAAAGAGTATTTACAAATTCAAACTCCAACTTATCTGAAATTTTGAATAATATTTAATAGCATTTTTAATCAAACCTGCAAAAAAAATTGAGGAACTAAATGCAAAGTTATACCATTTGTTTACCAAATTTTATAACCTTTAATTCAATGTTGAAATAGTCGAAAATTGAATAGCAGATAAGGGAGCTTGTTATACTAAGTCATTGTTTATTATAGCATAACATACATCATCGACAGATACAAAATCATAAGATTATTCACTTAATCGATAAACTGAAACTAACATGTTTAAAATAAAATTAGGGAGTTGAATATTTGGAACAACCCCCTTAACTGTTATTATAGTGAACGCTCGCTTGATTATGCTTTTTCTATATTAGGTTTTTCAAGTCCATAGCCTTTTTTCTTATCCTCAACTTTTAATAAATAAGCAAATAATAAGGCTAAGATACCAAAGCTCGTAAATATCATCATAGGCAATGTATAGTTATAGGTTGTAGAAGTTACACCATTTGTTACAACTGTTCCAGTAATACAAAATTCTTCAAGTACCCATCCAATTAATAAAGGGACACCCATCAAACCCCAGTTTTGTACCCAGAAAATGAGAGCAAAAGCAGTTCCCAGCTGATGTTCCGGAATTATTTTTGGGACAGATGGCCACATAGCAGATGGTACAAGCGAAAACCCAATACCAAGAACCAATATTAGAAAGATTGCAAAAATCCAATTATTAAATAATGGAACAGAAAATAGTAAGTGTACTATGATGATTAGTACGGAGCCTATCATCATAATAGTAGCGCCCTTTCCCTTACGGTCATAAATCGTTCCAAACACTGGAGTCAGTAAAATTGTACCAAATGGAAGAAGACCAGGAATGACACCAGCCCAATATTCATTCACGCCAAATTTATTTATCATCAGGTCTGTGGCATACTTTAGGAATGGAAACACAGCAGAATAGAAAAGCACGCACAAAATTGCTATATACCACCAAGCCTTATTCTTAATAATAAACCAAATATCTTTCATTTTAAATTCTTCTTCTGGAGTTAGGTCCATGCCCACATTTTTTGCTACTATAGAAGCATCTAATTTTTTATCCATAAATGTATATATAAAAAATGCTATCACACCTATGCAAAGCATAACTAAACCAATTAAAACAGGTGCGGATACATCCTTAAAATATAGTCCAACGGGTAGTGAAGTAGAAATAGCAAGGGCAGTTCCCAATCTGGCTATTGAAAGTTGAAGACCCATTGCAAGAGCTAGCTCTTTACCTCTAAACCATTTGACAATAATCTTGGAGACAGTTATCCCTGCTACCTCTACTCCAACACCAAATACAGCGAATCCAACGGCAGCAACCATTACCTGTGCTTTCCAACCAAACAACATAGCACCATCAAGTGAATTTGTGGATAAAGCCCAATATTTAATTGCTGTTCCTGCAACCATAACTATTGCCGAACCCAAACCAGTAAAACGTACTCCCATTTTATCAAGAATAATACCTCCGATAATCAAAAAGAATAGGAAAACATTAAACCAGCCATAAGCACTTGTAAAAAAACCATATTCTGTACTATCCCACGATAGTTGATTTTCTAAAAGTCCTTTTAAAGGTGCCATTACGTCAGCAATATAATAGCCAGCAAACATAGTAAATGCAACTACAACCAAAGCTGTCCAGCGAGCTACCTTAGAGTCACTTATTATAGTTCTTAAATCAGTCATAATATATAAATGGAATTAATGAAAAAAATAGTTATCAAAAAAAAGTATCGAATTTTTTATAATATTGCTTCGACACTAATTTACTAAAATACATTATTTTTATATTATAGACACTTTTAAATGTTAGTAATGCGGTTTATAATTCAATATCAAAATAATATTAAAAATGGAAAAGACGTTATTACCTTGTTGGTGAACCTAAACAAAGCCTGAAAACGGGAACTAATCTTGTATAGTCGATGCGAATACCAAGCAATTTGCCCAAAGGAAGTAATATTATGGATGTAGAAGTGAGTGATCCAATTATTAGTAAGGAAAATGGATTTAGGATTATTAATCATTATATAGGGTAATAAAATATTTAGGAAATATTAATTTGAATATTTGGCAAAAAATATTTACATTTACCTTTCTCTAAATAATATTTTTAAAAGAATACTAATTTCTAACAGTAAACAAACAAAAGGGGATATCTATGAAAATTTTTTATAAATATTTTTTACTAATTGCTTGCATAGGTTTGGTTGTAAATTTGTCAACCTATTCAAAGCAAAATAGGACTGCAAGCCCATTGCAGAAAATGTTAAAACCCGACCAAAAAGTGCTATCTCTGGAAAAAAACAATCCTATTAATATTACACTGTCCAATACAAGTAAAAGCGACGCTGATAACGTAAATAATCTTTCTAATCGCCTTGAAGAAAGTTATTACAATAATAAGGTATATATTAAATTCAAATCTCATAATCTGATGCTGAATGAGCTCAACCCAGAAAATGGAAAGTTATTTGCAACAAATTTTTCTGATAAGGGAATTGATGTTATTGGAGAAAAATATGGAATGGAGAAAATAGAACAAGCCTTTAAAATTAATCCAAAGAAATATGAAGAATATTTAGTAAAGAAAAAATTAGACAAGAAAAAACC
>CAYUZZ010000254.1:0-4252 GCA_964449505.1 uncultured Hyphomicrobiales bacterium
TGTTTATTATAAAGAAGCCCTTGATAAGCATGCCGAAACTCTCAAATCAATAGGTGCCAATGTAAATAATGGCTTGTCTGATATATTGGATAAACTTAAAAAATTACCTGATGAAAAAAGAATCGAAATTGAATCAGATATTGCGAAAGTTTACGAATATCAGCCCGAGCTTGCCATGGTTGACTCAAGAAAAGGAATTGCTAACTTGCACGTTCCTAATAATATTATTGTAGATGCTTCTATGCCAAACATAGTACGAGATGGTGGCAAAATGTGGGATAAAAACGACCAGCTTAAAGATTGCATAGCTATGATACCCGATAGATGTTATGCTACAATTTATGATGAAATCATTGAAGATGCAAAATTAAATGGTCAGTTCGATCCTTCTACCATGGGCAATGTTGCCAATGTTGGTTTAATGGCACAGAAAGCCGAAGAATATGGTTCTCATGATAAAACATTTGAAGCAAAAGGTTTGGGTATTATAAAAGCTATTTCCGAAGGAAAAACTATCCTTGAGCAAAGGGTTGAAAAAGGTGATATTTTTAGGATGTGTCAGGCTAAAGATGAACCAATCAAAGATTGGGTTAAGTTGGCAGTGAGACGTGCGTCTATTCAAAAGGTACCCACTATTTTCTGGTTAGATGACAATCGCGGTCATGATAGAGAAATTATTAAAAAAGTGAATGCTTATTTGAAGGAGCATGATACAACAGATCTGGATATTAGAATAATGAAACCTGTTGATGCTATGAAATTTACACTTACCAGAGTACGTAAAGGTTTAGATACAATTTCTGTAACAGGAAACGCACTACGTGATTATTTGACCGATTTATTCCCTATATTAGAGCTGGGAACCAGTGCCAGAATGCTTTCGATTGTTCCATTACTTAATGGAGGTGGATTATTTGAAACAGGAGCTGGCGGCTCCGCTCCCAAACATGTTCAACAATTGATTAAAGAGGGGCATTTAAGATGGGATTCATTGGGTGAATATTGCGCTTTGGTGCCTTCATTAGAAATGATAGCAGAAAAGTCTTCAAATAAGAAAGCTAAATTGTTGGCACTAACTCTTGATGCTGCAGTCGGTAAATACCTTGAAAATGGTAGATATCCCTCAAGAAAAGTTAATGAAATAGATAACAGAGGCTCTTCCTTCTATTTATCAATGTATTGGGCACAAGAACTTGCAAATCAAAATGAAGACATGGCAATCAAAGATAGATTTACTAAAATTGCTGCAGAACTTCTTAGAAATGAGGAGCTTATTAATACAGAACTACTTTCTGCACAAGGAAAACCAGCTAATTTGGGTGGTTATTATTTCCCTGATGTTGAAATGACAAGCAAAGTGATGCGACCAAGTACTACATTCAATTCAATAATTGATAAAATGTAACTCGATAAACTGATTATTAATAAAAAATAGGATTTGTCTATGTGGCAAATCCTATTTTATTGTTTATAACTGGTACAGATTATTTGTACTGTCTGATAAATTCTAATCTATCCTGCAACTCCGAAACAAGAATTAGTAGCTTTTCTTTATCCATAATTGCATCTTCGTGATTTTGGAAAACCAAGTCATAATCTTTGCTCATTACAATGGCTTCTTCTGGGCAAACTTCTTCGCAAAATCCACAATATATACATCTAAGCATATTTATTTCAAACTTCACCGGGAATCTTTCTTTTTCCTTAATTGTTTCGGCTGCCTGTACCTCGATTGCGAGTGCCGGACATACACGCGAACATAAGCCACAAGCAACGCATCTCTCGCCCTCTTCTTCAAGAACCAAAACTGGTCTGCCACGATATGAACCTTCTGGCTCCCATCTTTCTTCGGGGTATTGTCTTGTAAACTTTGGTTTAAACATCTCTTTAAAAGTTAATCCCAAACCTTTAACAATTTCAGGTATATATAATTTTTCCCAGAAATTCAATCTTTCAATTTCGGTATTTTTAGTATTATTCATATTTTAAATTTAATTAATATCACTAATATTAACATATATAAAAACAATTCAAACTATTGTAAAAACATAACATAGAAAGCAGTAATGACAGCATTTAAAAGTGATAAAGGCAACAAAAACTTCCAACCCAAATTCATTAACTGGTCATATCTAAATCTTGGTATTGACCATCTAATCCATATAAAGAAGAAAATTATAAATAGCACTTTTATAGCAAAAACCGCAAAATGAATCAACGCTAACCAAATAGACCCTTCCATTATCCCCAAATTTGTTGCGTCGAAAGGAATCGACCATCCGCCCAGGAATATTAAAGAAATTAAGACAGCAGCGGTTGTCAAATTTGCGTATTCTGCCAAAAAAAACATCCCAAATTTCATTCCAGAATACTCTGTATTGAAACCTCCCACTAATTCGGGTTCTGCTTCTGGCAAATCAAAAGGTGCACGATTAGTTTCGGCAAAAGAAGCCGTTAGAAAAATAAGGAAAGCAATTGGTTGGACAAAAATATTCCAACGCCAGCCACCCCATGCTTGTTGATGAGAAACAATGTCGTTCAAAGTAAAAGAACCTGTCATCATTATAATTGCTATTAATGATAATCCCATTGCTAATTCGTAGGAAATCATTTGGGCTGATGACCTAAGTCCACCAAGTAAAGAATATTTACTATTAGATGACCAACCGGCTAAAGTTATTCCATACACACCAACAGAAGTCATTGCCAAGATATAAAGCACGCCGATATTTAAGTTTGGTGCCATTCCCATGTAGAACTTTCTGCCGTCTATTTCAATATAACTTGAGAATGGAATTACCGCCCAAATCGAAAATGCAATTCCCATAGAAATTATTGGGGCAAGTGAATGAAAAAACTTGTCGGCACTCTTGGGGACAACATCTTCTTTCATGAATAATTTGAAAACATCTGCAAAAGGTTGGAATGTGCCCCATGGACCAACTCTGTTAGGACCAATTCTTCCTTGTATGAAGGCAGAAACCTTACGTTCCATATAAACATTCACTGCAGCCATCAATTGCATTATCAAAACTATCACTAAGGCTTTGATTGATGCTTCTATTAATATAATTACTATTTCTGACATATTTCAAACACCATTTTTGTTAATGAGGTATCATTGTGTGTGACTGATAATTCCTTATTTTAGAATCAGGTTTGTCGCCCTTACCTAAAACCAATCCGCAATATTCGTCCAATTTGTCGTAGTTCATGTGTCTGAAATGTGAGATTTTCTCTACAATTTCTTCAAAAACATCATTAGAATTTTTATAATTAAAGTGGGTAGCAAACTCTTTAGCTAATAGTTGAATTATTTTCCAGCTTTGCTTGCAATCCCTTATTTCATGTTGGGTCCAACGGTCGTTGAATGCACCAAATTTATCAAGACGGCTCATTTTCATACCCATATAACGAAGATTTTCTTTTGTTACAATAGCAGGTGTAAAATGCTGAACTCGATTATCTTTATTAGCATAAGTGCCTTCAATTTCAGCATAAGTAGAAGCAGGTAATACAATATCAGCTTTGCTTGTAATGACATTGTGGTTGTAATGCAAAACTATCAATAGTTCTAATTTATCAAGGAATTCAATAATATGTGAATGATTTAAAAAATCCTCCTCCATCACAAAAAGAGCTTTTATTTTTCCATTTTTGATGTTGTCAGCCAAATCATTTGCTCGCATTCCTTTCCCATTATTGGCTGCTCCAGTAGCCCGAGCACCATTAGAGTTCGGAGTTCTGTCGGCGACTCCCATAAAATTATCGATTTTACTGTTATCAATGTGTTCCAAGAAATCAATATTATTACTACCAAGCACATCTCTAACGAATTTTTGAAGCAGATAATTATCTTCATTGGTGGCTTTAGCAGAAGATATAAACATTGTTTCTCCAGGTTTAAAACCTTTAAGCATAGCAGCAGCTGTGCTGATTGCTTCTTTCCACTCCACATTAACTAACATTCCATTCTTTTTAACAGAGGGTTGGGTTATACGGTTTTCGTTAACAAACTTATAATGATTCAACCTGGCATCATCACTTAACCAAAAGCGATTTACGTACATATTTGATCTGGGCTCAATCCTCAGTATTTCGTTATTACGTATCCCCAAATAAATATTTGAACCAGTAGAATCACCAAATGAAATTGATGGGTTGAAACTCATTTCCCAAACTCGTGATTTAAAACGGAAATCGGGGCTTGTCAAAGCCCCAACAGGGCATATTTCAATAACATTCATAGAAT
>CAYUZZ010000255.1:0-1363 GCA_964449505.1 uncultured Hyphomicrobiales bacterium
GTGACGGCATTAAGAAAAAATCGCTGCCGGCTTCTATTAAATGAGAAAGTTCTTCGTTAAATTCAAATTTCAGTTTAAATTTATCTTTAAATTTATTTGAAACTTGTTTTAATAGCTTTTTAAGTTCTTCGTCGCCTTCCCCCAATAGAATTAATCTGAAATTTTCCGCAAATAGGCTTTCCGCAGCATCAATCAGGAGTTGCGTTCCCTTTTGATAGCCAATTCTTGGTATCATTCCAATCAAGGGAATGGATAAATCACCATCAAATCCAAACTTACCAAGCAAATCTTTTTTATTATTTTCTTTAAATTCGTGTAAATTTCCCTTCATCAAGTGGGCAAGGTATTCATCTTTATTGGGGTTCCACGAATAATTATCACCACCATTGAGTATTCCTTTAAAGATTTTCTTTTTTTCTTTTAGGACGGCATTTAGTCCATTTGAATACTCTCTGTCCTTCATTATTTCTGATGCGTATGTTTTGCTAACGGTGGTTATAAAATGAGAATAGTTAAGAGCACCTTTCACAAAGTTAAATTTATTTTTATGTTTAAAATTAGTCAAGGTGACTGGTTTCAATCCAGTTTTCTCGAATTCTTTCAAATCATATACACCTTGTCTGTAGAAGTTATGAATTGTAAATACAATTTTTGTTCTTTTAAATTTAGATGCGTAGAACTCTCTTATCATTGCTGGTATAAGGGCACTTTGCCAATCGTTACAATGAATAATATTGGGTGTCCATCCAAGCATTGTACAGGTTTCTACAACTGCTCTATTAAAGAATATAAACCTTTCTGCATTGTCGGGGTATTCCTTCCATGTTATATGGTCGTGATATATTCCCTTTCTGCTGTCAAAATAATAATCGTTAGTAACAACGTATGTCTGTACTTTTGCTTTCGAATTTGATATAATTGAAGATTTGATTGTGGCATATTCAATTTCATCACCTATTGGAACTGGTATATCCCGGAGACGGCTAACATCATGAATTTTATGTTTTCGCTCGGACACAACACCATACTTTGGAAATATTATTCTTACATCGTGCCCCAATTCACGCAAAGCAAGTGGTAATGCAAATGCTACATCGCCAATTCCGCTTTCTTTTGCAAATGGATATAATTCGCTTGCTACAAAAAGTATATTTAAGCTTTTACCCATATCAATTAAATTAAATATATGATTTTTATCATCATTAAAATTACAAAAATAAGCAATTTAGCATATATATTAGCTAATTCATTATTTTTTTTTAAATCTTTAGCAAGTAATTTTAAATTTATACAATTTACTATAAATGTGTATCAATTCAGATATAGCAATACTTAACGTTTTTTCAAGATTTTTCTACTTTCT
>CAYUZZ010000255.1:1373-4229 GCA_964449505.1 uncultured Hyphomicrobiales bacterium
CCATACGGAACAATTCGCCGGACTGTGCCATAGAAAATGATTGAGCAAATTTATTAAGATTAACATCATAGGAAAACCTGCCTATATTCAGATTTCTATTGACAATTTCTAAAATCTTTTTTCCCAGAAAATCGCTTATCATTATCTGATAATTTTCATTTTGGTAAACATCTAATATTAATTGAAAAGCATCGGTAGCCGGATTGCCCAATATGTTCCACTTATAACTTTTATTTCCTTCGTCACTGCAATTCTGTTTTACAACATCTATATCATACCTTACGGTATCTCTATAATTGAGCCAATACTCACTAACAATTAGTTCCATCTCTATTTTCTCTGCAAAATTAGGTACTTTCATTATTATTTCTCTGTCGTAGGCATTAATCCAATCACCATTTAAGGAGTCCGACACTATTTTGTATCTAAAAATTACATCGTATGCAGCCCAAAACTTGTAATCTGAAGCTATTATCCACTTTACCGAATCACAGGCAAAGACTTGGTTTGGACCTTTTATTCTTAGTGCACCTTTACTTGTGTCAAGGTATTCTGAAAACGTTTCTTTGCCACTTGTATTTAATCTTGTAATGCCATTTCCTTTTATTCCAATGATATTATGTTTAATTTTATCAAGGGTCAAATCTACCTTATCCGAAAAATAAAACCAGTCAACCTGAAATTCATCTGCTTCTTGTACTTCATTGCTAAAAATACTATAAACAACATTTAGCGGCATATTTGGAAAATAATTATCAATCAAATAGCCTTCTTCCAATTTACCATATCTGCTACTGACTCCAGATACAGTTCCTTTCAGGTTATCATCATCAGAATACATATAAAATGAACAGCTTTTTTTGATAGAATCCAATACAAAATAGCATATATACCACCTATCAGCAATTAAATTTTCTCCTTGGTAAGTACTAATTCCGGTTCTGATATGATTAATTTCATTATCAATATAATATAGAAAATCGAATGTAGTATGCCTGATTAACTGGCCATTGTTATTGTTGCAACCCACAGTCATATTTACTTTACTTTTATCTTTGCTATAAAACCAATTATTCCATTCAAAATCCAACTCGTCCCAATTGCTTATAATTGCTCCCGATTTGTCAAAAATGTAATAATGAGGAGATGTAAGCCAGAATGCCTGAATCATTTTACTACCCTGTAGATTTGAGAATTTAACTCTTGATGCAAAAGTGCCGTGTGATAGCAAAAAACCTGATACGATAATCGGACTTTTCCCGACAGATTTATAACCTTTTTTGAAAAAGAGATTAATAGTAGAGTCTCTTACTTCTACATCAGAGTTCTGGTCAAAATTGTGTTCGTCACGATTATATCTGTGCCAAGCTCTTGTAAATATAGCTCCGTTATTTGTAATCCATTTATTTCTGCCATAAATTGAATTACTTGAGTCACCATCAATCGGGAAACGGTTATTTTTGTACGAGAAATCCTCAAAAATCTCTCCAGCTTGTACCTGAAAGGTAAAATGAAAGGATAATATTATAAATATTGAAAGATATGATGGATTTACTTTTGCTTTTCTAATTTTCCACCCCTAAAATTATATTATAACACTTGCTTACTCGCATATATTGTACCTCGGTAATTATCAACTGGAGTTAATAGATGGTAGTTTGATGCCTCTATCACAGGCACAATTTTTTTGTAAGTTGGCTGACCTTCCACTATATGAAGTGCCTCTATTACCCATTTTACTGACTCTGATTTCAAGATAGTCTGGCAACCCTGCAAAGCTTCGATTTCTGCACCCTCAATATCCATTTTAATAAAATTCACTGATTTTATGTTTAATTCGCTTAACAAATTATCCAATGTTATACAGTCAATTTTAACTTTTTCTCCGCTCATTTGGTCATTTTCGTGCAAAGAATGTTCACCAGGTCTAAGTCCGAGATTAAATTCCAGGGTAGTATTTTCTTTCCAAAGTCCTTTTTTCACAGGAATTACATTTGTGAGCTCGTTAATTTTGATATTTTCCTTCAATATTTCAAAATTATTATCATCCGGTTCTATTGCAATAACTTTTCCAGTATTGTTAAGTTTTTTTGCAGCAAGCACTGTAAACAAACCAATATTTGCACCGGCATCAACCACTGTATCGCCCTCGTTTAAATCAAAATATTGAAAATAGTTTTGGCGAATATATAGTTCATCTATCAAGTCGTAAACGAAATAAAATTTACTCACATCAAGTATCTTGCTAAGTCGGGATTTTTTTCCATAATTATATCTTTCGGTAAAATTAATCTGTGCTGGATATTTAGAAGGCTTATAGAATAGCTTTATTCCATTTTTTAAATTAAGTATCAAGTTCCCATCGCAATTTATTTCTGCTTTTACAATATAATCATTTACTTCGTAATATTTATTGAAGAAAAAGTAGTAAATCATCTTAATGGGTAAAAAAATGGGATTGTTCGAGCCGGCAATTATATTTTTTAACATTTCAGTTATCTGATTATTGTAAACTACTAAAATAAAAAAAAAACTTAAACCCAAAATAAAAGAGTTTAAGTTTCTTGTCAAATACATTTCATCAGACGTTATTTGGTCATCGTTTGTGGCTTCTTTTCAGAATCTGCCTTTCCACTATATTTTTTTATCATAAATTCTGCAACTGCTTGTGCTTCTGCAGGATTGAGTCCTTGATTGGGCATAGGTGGATAATTTGGATTTACTTTAACAGGATTCAATACAAATTTAGCTAAGGCTGCTTTGGGGTCTGATTGAGTCAAGTATTTCTGAATAATATTTTTGTGAGCTGGAGCTGTGGCAGCATCCTCTGCTTTATGACATGCAGTGCAGCGTCCA
>CAYUZZ010000256.1:0-4211 GCA_964449505.1 uncultured Hyphomicrobiales bacterium
ATCGGCAAGTTGTCCTGCCACATTCTGAAAAGTAGCGTTACCGGTGCTTGCAAGGGCATCTATATAAGCCCCCTTTCCTGCGATGGCAAATAATATACCTATTGCAAGAAATCCAAGTGAAGAATACAACAAGCCCATCAGATACTTCTTATTTTTGGCATTTAAATCTTTAGACCACTCCAGTATTGCATTGAACCCATAACCCGCCAAGATTGGAAATGCAAATTGCATAAGGGCTAATGCCATGCTTGGAGCCCTAAATTTATTAAAAGAAGGAACATAATAAAAGAAAATATCATAGATTATGGACAAATTCTTACCAAAAGATATAAATAGTAGAAAAATAGATAGAACAATTAATGACTGTACAAAAACGTCTTTTTTATAATAAATCATTCCTATGATTGCCAAGAAGAACACAAAAATACCCATGTAAGGAGCAACATCTTCGAATACTTTTTGTCCCCAATATGTTGGAACTTTCATTTCCTTATTTCCTGTTGCTGGACCGCTATATGGTAATTTACCAAAACCGTAGTAATTTGGTACAAAGAAAGTAATTATTTCTTGTGGGCTGAATGACCATTCTGTTGCATATTCATAAGAATTTCCCCCATGGTTGTCTGCCACATTGCCTTTTGTGTCAGCTATGGGAGCAGAGCCCCTCACAGAATATTGAGTATATTCCTGAACAGCAAGGTATCTGTCCGAGCTCATCATAAATGCAACTCCACCTGCAATAACTAAAATTCCGATTACCCGCACAATAGACATTGGTTCTTTTTTATTGATTAATCTGCTAATTAATTCTATCGTCAAATAAATTCCAATTGCCACACCCGAATAAAACATCATTTGAATGTGCACGGATTCGAAGAATAAATGAACCGCAATAATCAATAATACAGAGTACAGAATAGAAAATCTTTCACGTAATTTCTCCATTAAAAGAAATATGAATGGCAACACAGCAATAGTGATTGGTTTGGTATTGTGACCTATCATTACCCAATGTATTATACCCGTCGAAAAAATGGCAGCGATAGCAGTAAAAAATGCAACTTCGGAATTGAACTTTTTTGCCCTCATCAACAAAAACATTCCGATGCCAAAAAATATATAAAATTGCATTACTCTTACAGAGTCATTAGAAAAAATATCACCCATAAATCTGGTAAATCCAAAGACTACCATCGGCACAATATCCCAATAGCGGTCACCAGTAATCAACATCGAAGAGTAAGACGGCATACCTGAAAATATATAAGGCACCCACTGGGGAAAAATTCCACTTGCAGAAGCATCCTTCAGATAGGTTTTAAAACTGATTGATGCAAAGTTATCCGAAGATGCAATTTCGAAAGTTGATATAACTCCCCAGAAGAAAATAAATACTGATAGAACTATTATGCCTATGAATATTAAATCTTTCCATTTTTCTGGAAATAAAGTAAAGTTAATATCACTGCTCTTAGTTTTATTTACTGTTAATCTTGTAGGCTTTGCCATAATTACCCTAAAAAAATATACAATTAATGATGATTGAATAAACTACAAAATTAATACATAATTACGATAATTCTCAAAAATTAATGAAAATATTAATTAATTAAGACTAATTTCGTTAATTGTTTTTTAAATGGAGTAAATACTTGGAAAAGAAATCTAATAAACTAATAAATGAACTAAGTCCCTATTTGTTGCAACACGCTTATAATCCTGTAGATTGGCATCCCTGGAGTGAAGCAACTTTTGATTTGGCTAAAGAGCACAATAAACCTGTATTCCTTTCAATAGGATATTCTGCATGCCATTGGTGTCACGTTATGGAGCACGAGTCGTTTGATGACCCTGAAATCGCCAAGATGATGAATGATACATTTGTAAACATAAAGGTTGATAGAGAAGAAAGACCCGATATTGACCATATTTATATGACCGTTTGCCAGGTGATGACCGGTTCTGGTGGTTGGCCTCTTACAGTGCTTTTGACACCAGACAAGAAACCTTTCTTTGCCGGAACATATTTCCCTAAGGAAAGTAGCGGAAATAGGGTGGGAATAAAAGATATAATAAACAGGACTCGCGACATTTGGGACAAACATTACAATGAGCTACTTGCTTCAGCAGACGAAATTCTTGAGCAGATAAACTTCGTAAGGGAATCTGGAAATTTAGGGGAAATAAATGATAATTTAATTAAAAAATGTTTCTACGAACTTGCTGGAACCTTCGATGATGTTTGGGGCGGATTTAGCAAGAAACCAAAGTTTCCCATTCCGCACAATTTAATATTTCTCTTAAATTTCTACCATCAATTTCATAACGAAGAAGCCAAAAGTATGGCGATTTTTACCCTGCAGAAAATGAAAATGGGTGGAATGTACGACCATATTGGATTTGGTTTTCATCGATATTCAACCGATCAGGAATGGTTGGTTCCGCATTTCGAGAAAATGCTTTACGATCAGGCACTACTGATGATGGCTTATGTTGATGCCTATCAATTAACACAGGACGAGGGCTTCGCAATTACTGCCAAGGAAATACTGCAATATGTGAATAGCGAATTACTTAGCCCTGAAGGTGCTTTCTATTCAGCTGAAGATGCCGATTCGGAAGGCGAGGAAGGTAAATATTATTTATGGAATATTGATGAAATACGTAAAAATTTTATTGGTGATGTTGAATTATTTTGTCAGACTTTCAATATCAAAGAAAAGGGTAATTATTTTGATGAATTTAGAGGACAATTTAACGGCAATAATATAATTCATCAAAAAGATGATTTGAAAGAAACATCCAAGAACTTAGGATTAGATTACGACGAATTTCTTAGTAATTTAAACCGCTTAAAGAATAAGTTATTTGAAATTAGAAAACAACGAGTAAAGCCCAATCTTGATGATAAAATCCTGACTGACTGGAACGGTTTGATGATTGCTGCCTATGCCAAGGCTGCTCGGGTGTTTGCAGACGAACAATACTTGGAATTAGCAACAAATGCTTATCTTTTTATTAATACAAATCTTACTAAAAAAGATGGCAAGTTATTGCACAGATACAGAAATGGAAGTTCCGGAATCGAAGCTATGATAGATGACTACAGCTTCTTGATTTGGGGGTTAATTGAAATATTCAAATCAAATAATCAGATGGAATTTATTAATAAAGCAATTGAGTTGCTCGACATTTGCATAGATGATTTCTATGATGCTGATAGGGGTGCTTTTTATTTCGCATCCACACATTCCTCGGATTTGATAATTAGGAAAAAAGAAGTATATGATGGTGCCGTGCCTTCAGGAAATTCTGTTATGCTTTCTAACCTCTTATTTATTTCCAAGTTTACTAACGAGGAAAAATACAAATCTATCATTGATAAGTCAATTTCAAATTTTGCAATATCAATAGCTGCTGTTCCTTCCGCTTATACATTTTATGTGAACACTTTGATTGAATATTTAAAAGGTAGCACCGAAATTGTAATCAGCGGTAATGATGAAAAAGAAATTGACAAAGCATTTGTGGAAATTAGTAAAATTTATATACCCAGCCTTACAGTTTTCAGGGTGGATCCGCAAAATAAATATCCCGAGTGGTTAGAAAACTACAAAGAAAGTAATAGCAAAATTAAAATTTATATTTGCAGAAACTATACTTGTAGCGTGCCATTCAACAATATTGAAGATGCCATTGTTGATTTAATAAAATGAAAAATAATTAATTATAGCGAGTCATCATAAATTATCATGTTCAAGAAATTGGCGATTATTATAGCATTTTTTATTGTTACTTTGAATGCTTTCTCGCAAGGTATCCAAATCAGGAATATTTATATAGATAACAAGCGAGTCTTCGAACCAGAGGATAAAGATTGGTTCTTTGGCTCGGAATTTTTAAACTTCTTTCATCATACCACTCAACTCTACGTAATTGAAGACGAGTTATTATTCGATCAGAACTCAGTTACCGACGAGGAATATATCTATGAAACAGAAAGAAGTTTGAGAAATTCTGGCTTTTTTGCTTATTCCAAAATCGAACTCGATTCACTGGGATATGATAATTATGATGCCTATATTGTTACCAAAGACAGGTGGTCACTTTATCCGTCAATACCATTCGGAACAGGCGGTGGCGAATATAAATATGGTGCTAAACTGGAAGAATTTAATTTCATTGGTACTGGTACTTCGATTAAATTGGAA
>CAYUZZ010000257.1:0-4182 GCA_964449505.1 uncultured Hyphomicrobiales bacterium
TATGTTTTTGAAACTACATTGTCGTGGAATTGCGTATTTGTCTCAAAACCCAATAATTGTCATGTTGTCCCGTAAGCTTTCGGAATCAGCATCTATTTTTATACCAAATTCGTAGTTTGGGATTTTGAACCAAGTTCAGAATGACAGTTTTGAGAAAGCTTCAATCGTCCTAGATAGTATATAATACTAAGGAATATTACTCACTGTTTACATAATTATTTGGCAATAAATTTGCGACTCTCAACCAAGCCCAATATCCAAATAGTTTAATACTTGAATAATCATTTACTAAATTCCCATTTATATCAAAAGTGGCTGAACTAAAAGGCAATGTAATCCAAGATGTTTGAAATTTTAGTGTTTTATAAATATTGCTTCCCATTGAATTTCTATATTTTTGAAATCCTTTTTCTTCCCAATCCTCATAAACTACCATTAAACTGTTGAAGAATTCCATTTCATTTTCCATACTTGAAATATTCTTTATTATTTCAGAAACTTTTGGGGAAAGAAAGTTTCTTCTTCTTAAATTATCCCAATTAGGTTCAAATACTGAATATATAAGAAAGCTATTTTGCTCAAGTTGATTTTCGCTTAATGCAATTAAAAAATGCTTGAATGAACCTTTAAAATTATTTCTTCTATTTTTAATCCACTTTTGTTTCTGTTCCTCACTAATAGGTTCTAATTCAACAAAGCGAATATTACCTAGATAATTGAATTCTCGATTTTTATATAATACAAAATCTTTTATTTCAAAATAAACTTTATAACCCAGAGCATAGTTATTTAACTCAATTGGTGAACTTGGTATAACTTTTAATTTTGCATCTTTATCATTTATAAAATTGATGACTTCTGGATTTATTATTTTACAATCATTTGCAAATTCTGAAGTGCCAAGAAATTCCCGTTTGAAAAGGCTAAAATTGCTTGCCCATTTATCATCTTTTTCTGCAACTACACTAACTTCTTGTAGTTTGTACACAGTAGGTGTTAAATCATAATCTCTATTTATTACTAGACCATCTTTCAAGAAAATGTACTCATTTATACTTTCGTAACCAATGGCTGAAATAATAATTTTATATGACCCTTTGGGAATATTTTCTATAGAATAAACACCATCATTGTTAGTTGAAGCCCCTAAAGTTGTGGCATCTAAAAATACATTAACATATGGTATTGGCTTTTTGGAAACTTTATCAAGGATTTTGCCAGAAATTGAATGTATTTCATGCTTTTGGGGAAATATTAAACTTGAAAATAATAATATACTTATTACAATTCTAAAGTATGAATTAGTTCTCATTGTAACACTTTTGCTCTTTGTAATTTTGATGTCTTAATTACTTAATACTAAACTATAATTATTTGAAGAACAATTCAATTTTTATTTTTTTGCTTGAATCTAATAAATAATAAATATTAAAAACTGGCGCTGTTAAAATTCCAGTTTCTAACACAATTTTGTAAACCAAAGGTAGTATTAAAAAGTTTATTTTTAGACTTATTTAATAAAAATAATCATTGTATTCTAAATCCAAAACTAAGCATTTGGTCAATATCATTTTCACTAATATAACAATGAATACGGTCGCCTCTCGGACAATTACAGGCATCACAAGTTGCAACGTAAGGATAAGATTGCTCCAGTTTATAAATTAAAATTCCTAAGTTTTCAAAATATTGTTCAAATATTTGAAGCCTTTGGTTATTAGTAAACTTTGAATACAATTCATAATCATCATAGTTTTTTTCTAACCAGTCTTGTTCCCAAGTATTTCCCATACATTGTACTGGGTCAATTGTCACCCACTGACGATTTGGTTCCTCTTTGCAAGCTTGGGAAAAGACTCCGAGAAAGAGGATTACTGATAATAAAAAATATTTCATAACCAATTCTCTTTTTTATACCAATCAATAGTAGCCTTCATCCCCTCTTCAAGCGAATACTTTTCAACAAATCCTAAATCCTTTTGAGCTTTTGTGGTGTCGCAAGTCCAAGCTTCTTGGACAAAATCACGAGCTTTTTCAAGATTAAACGTAGCTGGTTTGCTGCTAAACATTGAAAAGAACTGAGCAAATGCAGCAACTATATAAACAAGGAAATGAGGTAATCTTAAATTGATTGCACCTTTTCCCATTGCATTTTTTATAACTTTGCCAATTTGAGGCCAATTATAAAATTCTTTTGAGCTGATAAAGTAAGTTTCACCTTTCGCAATTTCTTTTGTTGCAGCAAGATAAATTCCATGGACTAAATCTTTAACATAAATTATACTCAATTCTTTTCGGTTAAAACCCACAAGTGTCATTAATCCTTGTTTATATGTTTTGAAGACTAAGTAAATTTCAGTATCGCGGTCGCCATAAATTGCTGGTGGACGCACAATTGTAATTGGTAATTTATCCATATATGATTTTGCTAATTCCTCTTGTGCAACTTTACTACGTCCATAAGTTGTAATTGGATTTGTTTGTGTATCTTCATTATTTGGGAAATCAAGTTTTGATGGTCCACTTGCAGTTAGGCTACTCACAATTAAAACTCTTTTAATATTTGGGGCAACTTCTAAAACAGAATCAAGCAATTTTTTTGTTGTTTCAACATTTCCTTTAAAATAACCTTCTTCTGTTTTTGCTTTTACAACTCCCGCAACGTGATAAAGATAATCAGCATCTTTTAAATTTTTTTTTAATTCATTTTTATCAAATAAGCCAGAATCGTGAATTATTACATCTTTTCCATTTAACCATTTTAAATTGCTGCTTTTTCTAACTATGCAATGAACTTCATCACCTTTTGTTAATAAATAATCAACTAAATGACTCCCTACAAAGCCATTGGCTCCAGTTACGACAGAAATGTTTTTTGTATTCATAAAATATCTTATATTTGGTTTTTGAAATTGGATTAATATCTATTAAATAGTAAATTAGTAAGTTAAATTTATAGTAAAAATACTAATTATAAAATAAATTTTTAGAATATTACGGAGAAGCATTGGATTTATTCAAAAAATGTTACGACTTTACTCGTGCTGACGAAATTAAGAAAACAGGACTTTATCCTTATTTCAGAGCAATTGAAGAAAATGAAGGACCTTTAGTTCATATTGAAGGTCGCCAAGTAATTATGGCTGGTTCTAACAATTATTTAGGACTTACAGCACATCCAAAGGTTAAAGAAGCTTCTATTAAAGCTATTGAAAAATATGGAACTGGTTGTTCTGGCTCGCGTTATTTGACTGGTACACTTGAATTACATTTAGAACTTGAACGAAAAATGGCAAAGTTTTTTGGCGTTGAAGCTGTTCTTCTTTATAGCACTGGATATCAAACTGGACAAGGTGTAATTCCAACTCTTGTGCAACATGGTGAATATGTAGTTTCCGACAAAGATAACCACGCCTCAATTCAGATTGCTACAATGATGGCAAAAGGAATGACAGCTGATTTATTGCGTTATAAACATAACGATATGAATGATCTTGAAAGAGTTTTAAATAAAATTCCAAAAGAAACTCCAAAATTAATTGTTAGCGATGGTGTTTTTAGCACTGGTGGTGAAATTGTTGAATTAGATAGATTAGTTGCACTTGCAAAAGAACACAATGCACGTACTTTAATTGATGATGCTCACGCAGTTGGTGTTATTGGTAAAGGCGGACGTGGAACTGCAAGTGAATTTAATTTGGTTGAAGACGTTGATTTAACAATGGGAACTTTTAGTAAAACTTTTGCTTCACTCGGTGGATTTATTGCTGGCAAAGCTAAAGTTGTTGATTACATTAAACATCATAGTGCAGCTTTAATTTTTTCCGCTTCCCCTACTCCTGCTTCGGTTGCTGCTGCAATGGCTGCATTAGAAATTCTTGAAGCTGAACCTTGGCGCGTGGATAAATTAATTAGTAACGCAAATTATATTCGTAAAGGCTTAACTGATGCTGGTTTTAACGTTATTGATGGAAGAACTGGAATTGTTCCAGTAATTGTTGGAAACGATGAGATTGCATTTAAAATGTGGCGGATGTTATTTGATGCTGGTGTTTTTGTAAATGTTTTTATTTCTCCAGGTGTTCCTGAAGGAAGACAAATGATGCGAACAAGTTACATGGCAACACACGAACAATCACATCTTGACCAAATTATTGAAATATTTAAAAAAGTAGGAACCGA
>CAYUZZ010000258.1:0-4172 GCA_964449505.1 uncultured Hyphomicrobiales bacterium
GTTCTCAAAATACCATAAATACAATTTCAGGAGAGCACGGGAACCTACATTTATAAATCTTTATTTAAATTTCTATTTCTTGAATTTTAATTAAATAATGATTTATAAAAAATAAGGAATTTTAAAGATGAAAAAGAATCTATTCAAAAAAGTTACTATTATGTTTCTAAGTCTAATCACATTTTTTGTGGTTGAAACAAGTTCAACGGTTTATCATTCAGACAGCGGTTGGATAGCAGACGGTGGTAAAAGTTCGTCTAAGGGATTGGTTACCTGTGACGAACCTCTTTTAGATGGTACTGGTAAAGAAATTGGAAGGACAGTTTGCTGTATTGGAAGTGAATGGATTTGTTGGGAAATCGATGGTGAATATCTTTACGTTGACCCTGTGCAACCAGGTCCCGGAGGCTCACCAGAAAATATCTATAACAAGTAAATATAATTGAGAAGGATAACAAAGATATGAAAGTATTGATAATTTTCTTCAATTTTATACTTTTTACAGCATGCTCTTCCGAACAAGATACTTCAATTAATCGAATGAATAATCTTAGTTTTATTAAAACCATAAAACTCGCGGAAACCGACAGTACTTTCATATCGAATATAAATAATATTAGTTTTTTTGCTGATAGTAATTTTATTATTAATAGTTCAATTGTTGGCAATGCTTATATATATTCTAATAAAAATGGGAATTTAATTAAATCCATTTATTTTGGATCTGATCTGATTGATACAATGAAATCACACTCTGAAAAATTTGATTTATTTTGTAAAGATAATTACTGGTTACTTAGTTTTAACGAATTGGTAGATAATCCACCAAATAAATTTAAGGATCTGCCAAAGGATAGCTTTAGGATAAGTTTAGAGAAAACAATCACGAGATCCATAATAAAAACAATTATATTAAATGATCAGTCACTGGTACATATGGTGAAAGTTTCGATAATAATCACCCAAGGCACCCAGAGACCTATATTAAAAGATAAACCACGGAGGTCGGGTGTTGATATGTGTTTAATTGTTAAAACAAATCCTTATGATATTGAACAATGTTTTATGCCACAGTCAATTTACGATAACGGAGATCCATATTTCCCTCTTTATAAGGATTTCGAAGTATCAAGGAATGTTGAGAATTTATATTATTTAAATTGCTTCAATGAATTTTTCATTGGTGTAGCAAGGAACGTGCAGAATGCTTTAAAACAGAAATTTTACTCCACAATGATTCATAATTCTGATTACACAAAACTTGAATTAGCAAGCCCCTTGCCTGAATTATTGGTAAGGGAGCAAGTTTTCTATTCTTTGTCATACCCAAAATATATTTTGAATAATGATGAGCTTTATTATTGCTTTCCATTGATTGATACTATATATAATAATCGAAACCATCAATCATTTCCATTAAAAATAAATGCAGATAATGAATATTTTTTTGACAAGTTTGACTATGACGATTATGAGAAAATGAACTACAAGCATCTCGGATTTAGGATAGAAACTCTAAGTAAAAATAAAAAAGGCAATATTATAATAGTTTCAAGAATTTATGAAGATTTTCTGCAAAATGATGCAAGGCTTGCCTGGTTCAGAATACAAGAATATGATAAAATTAATTTTAAATTACTAAGGTCGGCAACAATGCCATTCAAAAGAGATGAAGATCTAGGTGGAACACATACCACAATACAATATATTTGCGCAGAACCAAACTACGATGATACAATCGTTATAGCTTATTCAAACGAAGAAAATTGGTTTATTGATTATTATAAGTGGTAATATGAAAAAAATATATTTTATCTACTTTTTTATATTTTTGCCTGTTATTCTGCAGAGTAATGATTTCAACTTTTATTATCAAAAGTATTCTAACATTAAAAGTAAAGTTACGATAATAGGATATTTGGTACCAGATGCTTGTAATAAATGCAAATCTAACTTAGATTATATGATTGATTGCCTGAAGGAAGAGTATCCAGGAGAGAATGTGAATGTAATTGGCTTTGTTTATGCGAAAAGAAGCATAGAAGTTAATTATTTCAAAAAAAAAATGTCGTGGGCATATCCCTTATTTAAATTTGACTATGAATTTAATGATTTTTTGAAAAAAGAAGCTGCGAATGATTTTGTTGTCATTTCATCAGATGGAGAAGTTTTATATCAGGGCAATTTAACGGGAACGCATTATTTAATAAATGAATGCAAGAAGATTAAAGAAATGATAAGAAAAGTGGTCAGTAAGTAAATTTTCTATCAATTTCCTTCACTTTCTTGCTATTAATTATTTATATAAATCTGCCAGTAAGGAGAAAAAAAAAGGTTCGCATAAAGTAGTATGCAAACCCCCAATAAATTATTTTAACAAGAGAAATATTTTATTTAATACCTTTGTCCATAAAATTAGTAAATTCTTTTTTGTCGCGAGTAAATGTTTTAGTAGCAATTAGTTTTTCGTCTGGTGACATTATTACATAAAGGGGCAATTCAATAGAATTATATTTATTCTGTTGAAATTGTTTATTCATTTGTTCTTCGGGTTTACGGCCATCTGTATATAATTTTATTTTTACGAAATTTTGCAAACGTTCTGCAACTTCCGACTGACTAAACATATTAATTTCCATCCATCTGCAATTGGTACATTGCCAACCTGTAAAATCAATAAATACATTCTTGTTATTTTCCTTTGCATAGGCTAATCCTTCTTCGTAGGTTTTAAACCACTTTTCTTCAACTTTGTTTATAGTACCAGAAAGGGGTGATATAGAACTTTGGTTGACAGCATATTCTTTTGGTGGCATAAATGAATCCAATTCCCCCAATGGTTTGCCTAATAGACCTGTAACAAGCCAAATTGTGATAGCCCCAAAAATAAGTGAAAATACAATTCTGGAGCTGCCGATAGAATCGACGGGGCTATCGTGATGTAAACGATAAATACCAAGTATATAAAGTACTATCATAAGTCCGGCAATAATCCAAATAGAAAGGAATAGGTCACGGGTAATTATCTCCAAAAACCAATATAGGTCTGCATTACTAAAAAATTTGATGGCAGCTGCTATTTCGATGAAACCCATCACTACTTTAATATTATTCATCCAGCCACCAGATTTAGGCATTTTCTTGAGAAATGTTGGGAACAATGCTAACAAGAAAAATGGAGCTGCAAAAACTGTTGAAAATCCTAACATACCCAATATCGGGTAGAACCAATCACCGGAGCTTACCGAAATTAATGATGAACCAACGAAGGGAACCGTGCAGGTAAATGATGTTAAAGAGAAGACCAATCCCATAATCAATACGCTGCCAATACCATTGCCTTGTGATTTTTGGTTTAATAAATTAAGAACTGAAGTTGGAATTTGGATTTCAAATGCCCCAAATAAGTTAAAAGCAAATAAAATAAAAATTCCTGCAATAAATAAATTAACCCATCCATTGGTAGCAAGTTGGCTGATGCCTGTTGGACCCGCAATTATTGAAACAAGCAAACCAATCATAGTAAAAGTTAATATTATACCCAAAGAATAAATTAGAGAATCACGCAGTCCTTTTCCCTTAGCCTTTTCGCTTCTCTTTGTAAAGAATGAAACCGTAATCGGTATCATGGGAAAAACGCAAGGTGTAAGTAAAGAAACAGCACCCATAAGCATAGAGAACCATAGATATGATAAAATGCCTTCTTTTTTCTTACCTTCTATTATTTGGTTTGATTCAGTTTGATTATCTGTGCCTTGACTTACTTTTTCTGATTCTTTTGAAAATGGGACATAGGTATCGTAAGTATTTTTAGCAAAGCCAGCTTCGTAAATTATATTAACTTTTATTTTCTCTTTTAAAATTTCATCAGTGATTTGAGTCATTTCCCCAATATCAACAGACTTATAATCGGTACCAGGTAGGCAACTAACAGAATCGCATAATTGCAGATATAAATTTGCCTGTGGTTTGATTTTACTTAAATCGAAATCTTTTTTTATTTTTACAGGAACGATAAAATCAGCGGAATGTTTGTAAACTTCAATTTTTGTAAGGAACGATGAATCATATTTAATTTTTGCTTTATCTGCAAAAATAGTGCTTGGAAGCTCGAAGACATCCTCCGGTAATATCTTAATTTCGGTGGGTGTTGGACCCAATCCCTCTGGTCC
>CAYUZZ010000259.1:0-4157 GCA_964449505.1 uncultured Hyphomicrobiales bacterium
GGAAGTATTGGTGGAGAAATACTGGGACTGATTGCTTTTGTGCTATTATTAACCTATTTTATTTGGGATATTATGAGAGCAAAAGTTGACGATTGATTGTTTGATTGGCGATTTAAGTTAGCCTGTAATATAAATTGGCTGTCGGTAATCGGCAGCCTTTTTTTTATGTCCTCAAAATTGCATTAAACAATATTATTTTGGATAATTCAAGTTGAATTTAATTTCAGAATTGTATATCTTCATTCTCAGAGTGATTCAAAGGTATTTTTAGCTTAAAACTACTACCCTTACCAAGTTCGGATTCACACCAAATTGTGCAATTCATCAACTCAACCAATTTTTTAACAATTGACAACCCCAATCCTGTGGAGTTTTCATCGCCAGTGGGTTTGGCCGTTAGCTTGGCAAATTTTCCGAACAATTTTTTCATATCAACTTGAGAGATGCCAGGTCCCTCATCTTTTACTTCAATGATTACGTATAAATTATCTACAAAATAAGCTTTTATCCATATTCGAGAGCCAATTGGAGAGAATTTAAGTGCATTAGAAACCAAATTATCCATCACTTGCTGAGTTCTAAATAAATTCAAAAGAACAATTTTATCAGAGCAATTATTATCACAAATAATGGTTATATTCTTCTTTGCTGCTGTGCTATCGAACCTTTTAAAAGTGCCATCAATTATTGATGTTATCGAACATTTGTCTAAGGATAAGTCAAGTTTTCCCTCCTCAATAGCATTTATATCTAGTAAATCAACTATCAATCGAAACATAAAGTCAGACGAAATTTTAATCTGATTAGCCATATCTAAAATCTCGCTGATTTCTATATCGTTATGATAAAGCGTAATAAACTCTGCATAACCCTTAATGACTGAAAGCGGGTTTTTTAGGTCGTGTGTGGCAATACCCAGAAATTCATTCTTTTCAATGTTCAATTGTATCAATTCCTGATTTTGTTGCTGAAGTTTAACCCTAGCAAATTTAAGTTCAAGGTGATTTTTTATCCTACTTAACAATTCTTCCTTTTTGAATGGTTTCGTGATGTAATCAACACCACCAATTTTAAACCCATTTACAATGTCTTCGGATTCAGTTCTTGCGGTCAGAAATATTACAGGAATATCATTGGTTCTTTCTTCAGCTTTTAACCGTTTACATACTTCATAACCATCTAAATCGGGCATTGTTATATCCAATAAAATTAAATCGGGTAGGTCATTTTTAATTATATCAAGGGCTTCGAATCCATTATTAGCAACAGCAATTTCAAATCCCTCTTCTTCCAAAATCGTACCCAACACTTGAAGGTTTTTTAATATGTCATCAACGATTAAAATATATGGAATTTTGTTTTCGAAAATATTACTTTCCAATTTGTCACCTTCACTTAATTAATAACTTTAACTGTTCAACCCTTAGTCTATACTCTGACAATTGTTTTTTTACACCTTCCATATCAAAATTCATGGCGAATGCAGTGAGTTTTTCGGCATATTGTATTAATGAATTAATTTTACCTTGAATTGCTATATCTGACAGTTCCGCCGCAAAATCTTTTATCTGTTTAGTTTTTCTTGATTTTGCAATTTCGTCACATACCCTTGATAAATCCTCCAAGTGTGGCAATACTTTTCTTAATAAAAGCAAGTCTATATCCACATCAATTAATATGGTCTCGGATGCTGTTTCTAACTTATCGACTTCAAATGATTTGTAGGGAAGATACTTGGTCATCTCTTTGAATAATTCATCAATTTGAATTGGTTTGCTTACGTATCCATTGAATCCATGTTCAATTATTTTATCTTTATCATTGGAGAAAGCTAAGGCGGTAAGCCCAATTATTGGAATGTCTGTTGAATAATTTTCTAATTTTTTGATTTTGTCGATAGCTTCGAAACCATCCATTACGGGCATCTTTAAGTCCATCAAAACAAGATTTGGATCAATCGTGCTAAATGATTGAATTGCCTGTTCTCCATTTTCTGCTTCAAATATTCTTACATTACAATCGAGTAGGAATTCAATTATCAATTTTCTATTGTTTTCATTGTCATCAACCAGTAAAATTTTGGGTGAGTAGAATTCATACTTTAAGTATTTCTTAAATACAACCTCTTCCTGTTGGGCACACGAGAGCTCAACATTAGGTATGTAAATAGTAAATTTACTTCCCTTGCCAACTTTGCTTTCAAGATTGATTGTTCCTTTCATCATTTGGATAAATTTTTTTGTAATTGTAAGACCCAACCCTGTGCCACCAAAAGCTTTGTTGCTCTGATTGGAGTGTTGTTGGAAAGCTTCAAAAATTGGTTCAGATTGGTCTTCTGCAATTCCAATACCTGAATCAATTACATCAATATACAAATCAACTAAATTGTCAATAGCATTTTCTCCATAGTGAAGATTAATTTCTATGAAACCCTTATCAGTAAATTTAATTGCATTACCCACTAAATTAATCAAAACTTGCCTTAATCTCAACTCGTCTAAAATTATGTATTCATTATTCACTTCTTCAGTTTTTACAATGAAATCTAAACCCTTGTTCTGAGCCCTTAATTTGAAAACTCCACCGATTTCGTTAATAAGACTTTCGATGTTAAATGGAGCATACTCGAGTTCTATTTTATTCGCTTCAATTTTTGATAAATCAAGTATATCATTAATTAGAGAGAGAAGACTTTTCCCACTGCTAACAATTGATTCTAAGTAATCGTTACTTTTAGCATCGCTAACCCGCCCCTTCAATAATTCACTGAACCCTATTATAGCGTTTAATGGGGTCCTAATTTCATGAGACATATTTGCTAGAAATTCGCTTTTTAATTTATTAGCCGAATCAGCTTTTTCTTTTTCTTCAATCAACTGTTTTTCTATTACTGCACGATAGTTTATTTCTTCCTGCAATTTTTTTAATGTGTTATTTTTTGTATCAATAACTTCTCTTAATGCAGTGGTTGACTGAGATAATTTCCTTAACTTAATAAGAGTTTTGGTTCGAGCCAGCAACTCCTCACTCTTAAAGGGTTTTAAAAGATAGTCATTTGCGCCCACCTCGAATCCCTTTACGATGTCTTTCGAATCAGACAATGAAGTGAGGAAAAGAATGGGCAATTCGTATATTGAATACGTTTCCCTAATTTTTTGGCAAACGCTATGACCATCCATTTTCGGCATTATTATATCAAGAATTACAATGTCGAAATTTTGCTCCCTATCAAAAATTTCTACTGCCTGCAAACCATCATTTGCTTTATATATATCAGCATTAATAGATCTTAACAGATTAGACATCAATTGTAGTATAATTGAGGAATCGTCTGCAATTAGTATTTTTGGTTTTGTTATACTTTCCAACCACTCCATTTCAAGATTAGTTCTATGTTGACGAAGGCAGTAATCAATGCCCTGTAAAAGTTCCACATCTTTGATTGGTTTAATTAAGCAAATAAAAGCATTCCCGTGATGGATACTAGTAATTAGATCTTCGGAATCGTATTGTGAAGATATTATAACCCTAAATGAATTGGGAAGAATTTGAATGGAGCGTCTTAGGAAATCGTCTCCATTCATATCTGAAAGCACTTGATCTACTATCAATATATCAGGTTCATATCCTTCCCTAATCATACTAAGAGCTACTTCACCAGACTTAGCGACTTTGACATTATATTTACTTCCCAGTCTTAGCGAAATCATCCTAAGAAGTTTATCATCGTCATCAACCACAAAAACGTCGATTTTCTGCTTATAATTGCCTTGTATTTCAGAAGTTTCCAAAATTTAATTATGTCAATTTAAATTGATAAAATATTGATAAAATAACAATTGCAATTTAAGATTTCTTTTTTGAAAAACATTATTAAATTCTTGAAATTAATAATAAAAAATTATAATAGTCAAACAGATACTAAATGAAAACCTTCCAATCAATTTATATAATGATATTATTATTTTTACAAAAAATTTTGAAATTAAAAATTTAAATAATATAAGTGAACAAAATTTTTCTTCAGTAGCTTGAATGAGAAAAAAAGAAGCAGTAGAAAAACAAGAAGAAATAAATGCATTTACTTTTTTACTTCATAATATATAAAATATGGGAAATAAAGAAAATATAGATTTTAATAAGTTTTCATTATTAAA
>CAYUZZ010000260.1:0-4141 GCA_964449505.1 uncultured Hyphomicrobiales bacterium
CTATTTGAATGAAATATAAGCCTACGGGAAGATACGAAATATCAATTCTTTCATTTTTAATAAAATCACTTTGCATTGTAATACTATAAATATTAAATATAGTATATGGACCCATTCCTTCATTAAAATCTTTTAAAATCAAATAATTATCAGTAGCCCAAAAGATATTCTTTCTTGTAGTGTGATCTCTCAGCAATATATCCAAAACCTTAGGATATTTTTCCCGTATCTCGTTTTCTAATATGTCAACATCATTGGACATTTTTGTAATAATTTCGCAAAAAATAATAAAAAATTAAACCTAAAATTCAATCAAGTGAAAAACTATCAATATTATTGGATGATCATCATGTGACTTTACAAAATTAGTAATTTTTCTGAATTAAAAATATTCAATTTAAAATATTTCATAAGATTTTATGTTTCTTAATCAATTACTCATGCGCTATCATTAGTAAATATCTTCCATTAACATACCCTTCTACCAATTTATTAATCTATATTTTAATCTGATAATAATCTTCTTCTTTAGGATTAAATGCGATGAAACTCAGATTTTGTTCAGATTGCTGTTCCTCTACCAATACCCAATTATCATTCACATTTTTATAAACTTGCAATGTGAAACTTTCTATCCTTAAGTCATCACCATAAGCTATAATTTTATATGTCCAATTTGGAAATAACGCTCTAAAAATATCCTTTTCATCATATATAATAGCAAGATTTGAATAAACAATTTCTTGTAATATTGAATCTTCTAAAAATGAAACTGCAAAATTGAAATTTCTTGCCATATCCTTTATTGATGTACCATCATCTCTATAATATTCATCGTTTTCACTTACTCTACCAAATGATTTTACAACAGTATTTATAATAATTCTGGGATCTATAACTTCGGTATATAACTTTTCACCATCAATTACTTCTGATAAATTTGTAAATTATTTTAAAAATTCGTTTGAATCAACTGTTGAATAATCCCATCCTGCTTGAGTAATAGCTCTTTTTATATATGTCATATTTTTATCAAAAAATGTATTTCTTTTTTCACCATCAACTGAATTGTCTTGTTCAATAGCCTCAAATTCTTTCAAGCCAAGAACCTTTAACAATTCAATTCGTTCTGCTAGAATTGCAAAATTCAAATTTTGTCCTTTTACCATTTGAAATGAAACAATTCCAATAACTTCTCCCTTTGTATTTAAAACTGGACTTCCGCTTGAGCCTTCTGATATAGGGGACGTAATTTAGATGATATTCCCATAGTCAGGTATTGACCTTACGGAAGCGACAATACCAGTTGATACACTTTGATTTAATACACCAAGTGGATTTCCAATTGTTATGATTTCATCACCCTCTGTAGGATAATGTGAAATAATTTTAAAAGGAGTTAAAATTCTACTTGAAGGCAGATCAACATCTAACAAAGTAAGATCCCATTCACTGTTTAATGCTACATAACCATTAACATCATAAGTATTTTCATCGTTAAATTTAATTTTTACGGAACTTGCATTCTCGGTAACACGTCTATTTGTAGCAATGTAGTTCTTGCCATTTTTCTCTATAAAAAGTCCAGTCGCCCTCCCCAAAATATCCTTGTTTTGATCATAAGAAATAATTGTTACGATATTTGGTTTTGCTTTCTGAATTATTAGATTTCTATTCTGAGAATACGAATCAGTGATAGTTATTAGTAAAAAAAATTAGAATAATAGATTTCACAAATATGCCTAATCTTGTTTTAAAATTGATAATTAATTTCAAAATACATGTTTCTACAAATTTCTAAGAATTCAAAAAAAATAAAGTATAATTAAATTTATTGGATATAAAATCTATTAATATAAATTCGAGTTTCGTGTAATAGATTCTCACATTTTCATATTTTTATCCCCTTTTATAAAATCCCTCCACCCCTTTAACGCAAATGGAGGGATAAATGAAAAAGCAAAAAACGAAAGCAATTTTTATACAGCAAAATGTAATTTTGAGTGACAGCTCTTACAAAGAACTTTTAAATTATTGGAATTGTTGTTGCTCTTGATGCCGTCTATGTGATGGACATCAAGCATATCTTTCTGATAATGGAATTGTGTTTTGCAACTTTCACAAGTCCAATTTTTCAAATTTCTATGATATTTGGAGATTTCGTTCCAATCTTCAGTGTAAATATTCAAAAGTGCATTTTCTGACGAATACTTAGGTAATGGGTTTACACTTGTACTCGGATACAACTTGAAAAACTCGCTCAAATTAAAGTTCAGATAAATCATATAATCTGTCTTATGAGTGGGACTGTTTCTGACCATTCGCTTGAAGTATGACCTTCAATTCTAATTTCGTCAATTTCGCTCTTGAACTGTTCATCAGTTAATATTTTCAAATAACGTGGGAAGAAATCGAGTAAAATCTCCTGAAATCTTGGCTGCAAAATATCTGAGCCGGTTTTGAAAAGAATATCAGGTGATTTGAATTTAACTGATAATGTTTTACTATCAATTTCAGCATCCCATTCTTTTAAATCTTCGTGAAATTCCTTTTCTAAACTTTCATACAGCGACTTTTGAATTTTCTCATAAGTTATGGCTATATCCTTAATTTTATTCTTTTCATTTAATATTTCTATCATATAACTAATTGCTATGAAAAGAAACACCATCATCAAGCCGGACATCATATCTGAAATATGTAGCCATTGATTTTCATCATCTGATTTATTGAATTTCATTAGTTTCTCACTCCTGATGCTAATCTAACAACACTTCTTAAACTATCAGTCAATGGTGTATAATCTTGAACAAACCTTTGTGATAAACCTGCCAAGTTATTTCCCAATGTTTGCAATGATTTATTGAGCTGATCTCCGAGCATTTTATCATATTCTGAAAATTGTCTAACCAAAGTACTATTTGTTTCTTTCATTTGGGCTTCAAGTGTATGATTGAACATTTCCTGTTGCCTACGAACATTTGATATTTGTTCATTCACATTTTGCTCTTGTCTATTTAAAAGATCACCCATACTCTTTATGTTGCTGTTAATACTATCAGAAAATCCCTTTGTCATTGCAATCAAATTCTTTTCAATCAATGGTAAGGAATTTGACGCCTGTTTTCCTAATTCTGCAAAGTGAGTGATGCCTTCGTTCAATCTTTGGTTATTTGCATTTATTGATTCCATAGTTGAGCCCAATATCTTTGTTATAACAGTGAACTCATCAGCTTTATCAACAACTTCACTTACAATTTTTTCAGTATTCTTCATTATCTTGTAAGTTTCATTTAATTTAATTGTCATTTCATTAACTTGATCTTTATAATTTTTCTGCCATTCAAGCATTTGTCCTACGCCTTGATTCAATTGTTTGAAATTTTCCCCAAATTGCTCTGTAATTTTGTTGTTAAAATCTTTGATTACTTCTGTTAATGCTTCTACAATTGCCTTGCTGCTATTTTCAGCAACATGTTTTGCGAAAACTCTAAATTCTTTGATTAAATCATCTTGCTTATCATTAAATGAAGTCCTCAATTTCTGTATTTGAGTTAGCAATGTAGTATCGCCATCACCAGATAAAGCTCTTTCAATATTTTTTAATTGGTTAATAACGTCCTCATTTGATCCTTTAGAGTTATTGTTTAATTGTCTTAAAAGTTCAATAATCCTTTTACCTTCGTCATCAGATTCATCATTATTTTCTGTTTTAATACCATAAACGAATGGCATAAATTTTACAATCAAACCAACTCCCATACCTACAATAGATGTGAGAAAGGCAGTTTTAAGCCCTTCTAATATGCCAGGGATACTACCATTAATATTGCTTACATCAAAAGATTGCAATGAAATATAAATTCCAACGAATGTTCCCAATATTCCAAGTGTAGCAGCTACACCAATGATTTCCTTAGCGCTAAAATCTCTTTTTCTCCAAATAAGTTTGATTAAATAGGGAGATAAAGCTATTAATCCAGAGAAAATAAATGTAATCGAATTTTCTATAAAGTAATTCATGATTTCCTCCTTCCTATGCAATCATTTTGTGGTTAAATGGAACAAATGAATCACTGACTAAATCAATATGTTCAAGTAAATTATGGTCTATATCTTCAAGTATTCTTGGAAGTTCACC
>CAYUZZ010000261.1:0-4140 GCA_964449505.1 uncultured Hyphomicrobiales bacterium
AATTCAGTTGTTCTGCCACAATTTTTGCGGAAGTTGATTTTCCAGAACCCGCAGGTCCATCAATTGCAATTATTATTTTTTTTATTTATTAATTCAATAATTGTATTTTTAATAATGTCAGTTTGGCTTAAATCCCTGAAAACAGCATCAGGCTTTAATAAATTCAACTCGTCATAGGATTGGTGACCAGTTGCAACACAAATACAAGCAATATTATTTAACCTTGCACATTCTTCATCTCTATGCGTATCGCCAATAATTATGGTATTTGTATTGTCGAAATCGAATTCAAATCGGAAATATTCTTTAGCCCTGCTTATGGCAATCGGTGGTAATTGATTTCTATCATCAGAATCACTGCCAAACGCTCCAAATTGGAAATATCTATCCAAATTGACTGCTTTTAATTTTAAATAGGCATTTTCATAAAAATTACCTGTGAGTAATCCTAAAGCAAATCGGGGATCATTGTCAAGATTAACAATGATTTCTTGCACTCCAGGCAATAAATTTATATTTTCAGTAGTTGTATATGTTTGGAAAGATAAGAGCATTCTTTTCCAAATTTCGGGTATCAATTCAAATGTTTTATCAATTGGAAAATCAATATTTTTCGAAATTGCTTTAATTATCTGTAAATCGGTCATTCCATGAAAATCAGGAATTGCGTTATCTGGTATATTTACTCCAAACAAATCCTCTAGCAATTCGGCGAAAAGCCTCTTTGCTAAAGAATGTTTAAATTTGAGTATAGTACCGTCAATATCAAAAAGTACTAAAATTTTCATAATTAAAAAGGTATGTCATCACCGTCGTCTTCTTCAGTTGGAGTATAACGGTCGGTTGCTGCAGGAGTACTTTCTGTTTTCATTTCCTGATTAGAAGTTCTGGGATCCAAAATGATAAGGCTGTTAGCAACTATTTCGGTAATATATCTATTAATACCCTCTTTGTCCTCATAATTCCTTGTTTTAATTTTACCTTCGGTAAAAATTTTGGAGCCTTTTTTTAAATTTTTAGACGCATATTCTGCCAGATTATCCCAAAGCACTACTCTGTGCCAATCAGTAACATCTTTCCATTCACCAGAGTTTTTGTCTTTATAAGACTCTGAAGTTGCAACCTTCAAGGTGCAAACACTACTTCCTTGTGGAGTATTTCTCAATTCTGGGTCTTGCCCAAGATTACCAATTAATTCTACTCTGTTTAAGCTACGTGCCATTTTTTTACCTAAAATTATTAAAATATAATTGACTAATTTAATTATAAATTATTTGAAAACCAATTGCGGAATAATTATCTCTATTTTTATAAAACATACCATGAATACTACTGCCATAATAATTGTAATAGCCAATGAATAGTCCTGTATTTTGAATAAACCTAAGGTTTACACCAATCTGGGTTGATATATTTGCATCTATTTCGCCATTGGAAACACTTGTACCAACCAGAAATTCGATGTGTTGATTTAAATTATAATTCAAATCAAATCCTACTCTTCCAATTAGTGGTGCTATGTCATCGGGTGCGGTAGAGAAAACTCCCGTAAAACCTATATGTGGCCTTAGCACAAGCCTGTCACTTAGCTCAACATACTTGGTAATAAAAAGTTCAACAAACTCTCTGCTATACACAAAAGGCATTTTAAAAAAAACGCCATCTTTGGAGAATCCATCAATTAAATGAGAGGAAATATGTGCAACTCTCAACCTTGATTGAATTTTTGTATTGAACAGATTAATATCAGTGCTAAAATTTAGTCCGAAGAAGTAATCCGATGTTTCTACTGGAAATGTAAAGTTATTTTCAGAACGTAATCGCGTGTATGTGAAGAAATCGGCACCTATTGCAAAGCTATTCTCATATTCATCTTTGAATTTAATCAAATCGAATGATGCTCCTATGTCAAGTCTTAAATTTTTGTCATTTAAATTATAAGCACTTCCGATTCTGGGTTCGAAAACATAGGATGAAATTGGTTTAAATAAAAGAAAATTGTCGGAATAAGCTATTTGGAAGCATACAAAAAATATAATGATTAATTTATTCATAACGATTACTTATCTATGTATTCCCCTGACGGAGCTTTCAATAAAATTTATGCAGTAATTTATCTCATCTGATAAAGCATTATGTTTTTGGAACTCTTTAATTCCATCTCTGTTATTAAAGCCAGAGAAAATCAGGGTATCATAGAATTTTTCAATTTCGTTGATAATTTCTTGGTTATAACCTCTTCGGCGCAATCCGATTTTGTTGATTCCCTCTACTTGGGCTGGTTTTCTATCTATAAGTGTATAAGGTGCCACATCTTTAACAACTTTGGTATCGGCGCCAATCATTGAATGTTTCCCCACTCTGCAGAATTGATGAATTTTAGATACCCCACCAATAACTACCCAATCCTCTATTACAACATGTCCACCTAATTGGCATACATTCGACATTACAATATTATCTCCAAGCACACAATCATGTGCAACATGGCAATACGACATAATCAGACAATTGTTGCCAACCTGAGTCTTACCTGTTTCCTTGGTACCACGATTTATGGTTGCAAATTCTCTTATAGTAGTGCCATCGCCAATAATTGTGAGTGTACTCTCTCCTTCAAACTTCAAATCCTGCGGTTCAGTAGAAATAACAGCATTGGAAAATACTCTAACATTTTTTCCTAATCTGGCTCCATTAGCCAAAACTGCACCTGATCTAATTTCAGAGTTGTCGCCAACTTCCACATCATCTTCAATGATAGCAAATGGACCAATACTTACGTTCTCTCCAATTCTTGCTAAATTGGAAACTATTGCTTGTGGGTGTATATTATTGCTCATACTTACCTGTCAACTAAAGCAGCTTGAAATTCTGATTCTGCAACTACTTGAGAATCTACATAAGCCTTGCCAATGAATGAAAAAATATTTAATTTTTTAGCTGCTAACCTTACTTCTAAAATTAATTGGTCACCCGGTATAACAGCTTTTCTAAATTTTGTGTTATTAACGCCAATAAACATAGCAAGTTTTCCACCTACATGGTCGTATTTATTAAAGAGTAATAAACCACCAGTTTGGGCTAATGCTTCTAAAATAAGCATACCAGGCATTACCGGCTTTGTCGGGAAATGACCCGTAAAAAAGTACTCGTTGATTGTTACATTTTTTAGACCAACAATAATGTCCTCTTTTGGGTCGTAGCTCAAAATTCTATCAATAAGTAAAAATGGATACCTATGCGGCATTATTTCCAAAATTTCATTTATATCGTGAAGGACTTTACCTGGAATAATTTTAGGTTCTTCATTTTTTTCTTTATCTTTTATTTTTTCTTTTTCGAGATAGAGTTTTCTGATTTTTTTGCCAAATTCAATATTACTCTCATGTCCGGGTCTTGCTGCGAGGACTTGAGCCTTAATAGGGACTCCAATTAAAGCCAAATCACCAATCATATCTAATAATTTGTGGCGGGCCGGTTCATTTTTAAATCTCAACTGAGTACCATTCAATATACCATTATTACCTAATTTAGGTACATAGTCAAGACGGAAAATATCCTTTAGTTGCAATAACTCATCTTCTGTCATATCCTTATCGTTGATGACTATTGCACTATCAAGGCTACCGCCTTTTATCAACCCATATTTGTACAATGACATAACTTCAGTTAGGAAGCAGAATGTTCTTGCAGGTGCAAACTCAGTAACAAATTCTTTGTCTAAATCGAATAAGCCTGTATGTTGGCTTCCCAAAGCAGGGTTGAAGTAGTCCACTAAAACAGTAATCCTGAAATTATCTGTTGGCAAAGCCACAATATCGACATGCTTTGCCTCATTAGTATATCTTACGGTTTCGTCAACCACAAAATACTTACGTTCTGCATATTGTTCTTTGATGCCAGCTTCTAAAATAGCATTTACATAGTGCATAGAGCTGCCATCAATTACAGGTGGTTCGTTGGAAGAAAGCTCAATTCGGCAGTTATCAACCCTTAGACCCGCAAGAGCTGCTAATACATGTTCAACAGTATGAACTCTAACATCACCAATTCCAAGTGTGGTTCCCCTTGAAAGATCAACTACATAATCAACCAAAGCTGGTACTTCAACAGGCGGGTTAATATCTGCTCTTACAAAAA
>CAYUZZ010000262.1:0-4123 GCA_964449505.1 uncultured Hyphomicrobiales bacterium
ATGTAGGATAAATAATCTGCAAATTTGTAACCAATCTGATTAAGGTAACCTGAAGGCGAGAAAAAAGTACAAATTATACATAGCTCAGGATTATTTTGTTTGATTAATTCGATTAGGGGCTTTGCTTGTTCAAATTCCCCCATAGATGACGAATGAATCCACACCCTTTTTTGTGAATCGGGTAAAGAGCTAATATCATTATAAAATTGCTTTATAACAATAGCCCTTTCTGTAGCGAACTTACCTTTGAAAATTTTAATAAATAAGTACAAAAAGGGAACAGCAAGGAAATTATAAATAAATTCTAAAAAATTCAACATAAATATTACAACAAACTATAAATTATTTTCGTCCAAAATACAAAAATATTTTTCAATATATTAAAGTTTTATGGCAACATTAGGAATTGAAAGCAACGGCAGGCTCGAAAAAACAGCCGTATATTATAACGGTGAGCAGGTGGCAGGGATAAAAGAGTTATTTCTGAATATTGACGAAGACGGCACTTTTGATGCAATCATCCAATATGAAGGTACTAATAAACATCTTTATACAAAAAATTTGTTTATTGATTATCTTGATAATATCAAAGTTACTGATCCTGTATTCACTGAAGAAGAGGCAAAATCGCTACGATTATTTGCAATTGAGAGCGAAGGAGATTTGGATGAAACATTTCTTTATTTGAATGATGAATTGCTCGAGGGAGTGATAAATTTATTTATTCATATCAAAGGAGCAGAAAATAGTAAAGGACTTAAAGCGTTACTAAATAAAAGCAATATTCCAGATACAGTGGAATTTAAAGCTGAAATGGTATTCAGGAATGAAGATGAATCAACAGAAACAGAGGAGATTTTCTAATGAGAAGACAATTTAGTATTACATTTTTAACATTTGCCGCTATTTTATTTTTCCTTTCAAATATCGAAACAAGTGCTTTACCCCAAATTAATTTTAAATTAAATCTTAATTTTCCTAAAATCGAAAAAATAGACAAGACCTTAAAATTTTATGAATTTATCGAGGCACGTCGTGGTGGTGGCTTTGGTTTTGGCAGAAGCAGGGGAAGTTTTGGGCGTTCCCGCTCATCATCTCGAAGCTCGGCAACTCGTAGCCGCAGTACAACTGCACCAAGATTGCGTTCTAATCCCGCCAAATCACCAAGTTTTGGAGGTAGCAGGATTAGTCGCCAACAGGCTACAGCCAAGTACGGAGCCCCAAGAAGAACCCAAAGCATTCCAAGTAAGAATCAGTTAGGACAGCCGATGAATTATAGAGTTAATGACTATGGTGGGTTTTCGAGTTCGCTTATGATGGGTTATATGATGGGTAATATGGCTTGGTGGATGACTGCCCCTGCATTTTTCTATTCAAGACCTGTGTACGCCGAAAACGCTGATGGTACTGTAGATGTTTATCCACCTACTTTTAACTTTGGCAAGTTGCTGATGACCATAATCATCATTGCTATTATAGTAATGTTCGTTAGGTCAAGTCTTAGGTCCAGAAAGACCATTAGGTCAGATAATAGAAGTGGCGGTTCTTTCGTTTAGAATTGCGAGTAACTGTCAATGTCAATCTTCATCATAACGGTGGTTGGCGATATATTAAGATGGAAATTTGAAAGGGCATTTTTGATAAGTGCCCTTATTTTATTTCCGGACTTATCGATGGATTTGTCGGCTTTAATCAAAATTAGGCGTCGGTAATTGCCTGCAGCCTTGTACATTGTTGGAATGAATGGACCAAAAATCTCCAGATTATTATCTTCGTTGGGTGGAAGTAAACGTCTAAAGTTGACTGCATAATAATGGGTCATTTCTTCTTCATCTCCGTAGAATTCAATGAGTATTAACCTTGAATATGGAGGGTAAAGTGCGGATTTGCGAATCTTCAGTTCCTTTTGATAAAACTCATCAAATTGATTATTAATAGCTGATTGAATGGAATAGCTACGGGGTGTATATGTCTGTATAACAACAGTACCCTCCATGCCAGCTTTTCTACCAGCTCTGCCGCCCACTTGGGTTAGTATCTGGTATGTTTTCTCGTTGGCACGGAAATCGGGCTGGAATAACTGCAAATCAGCATTAATCACGCCCACTAAGGTTACTCTATCGAAATTCATTCCTTTGGTTACAATTTGTGTGCCCACCAAGATATCCGTTTTGCCGGTATAGAAATTTTCCAGTATTTTTCGTTGATTGCCTTTTTTACGTATTGTATCCATATCCATCCGATCGACTGAGATTTTAATACCCTTTGCTTTGAAATAATCAATCAATTCGTCTTCAATTCTTTGTGTGCCGTAGCCAACTGCTTCGAATTGACTGCCACCACAGCTACTGCAATTATCCGGATAAGCTATTGTATAGCCACAATAGTGGCATCGTAGAACATTCCTTGATTTGTGGTAGCTTAGCTTGATGGCACAATGTTCGCATTCATAAACAATGCCACAATCGTTACATCTAAGTACGGGTGAGAAACCGCGTCTATTTTGAAATATAATTACACCTTCTTTTTTCTGAACTTTTTCTTCAACTTTATCAAGTAAAAAAGTTGATAAACTTCCGTTAACAGCACCGTGTTTTCGGGCTTCACCCATATCGATAGGTATAAATTTAGGCAGCATAGCCCCATCTGCACGAGTAGTGAGTTCTATTTTTTTAAATTTACCAATCAAAACATTATAATATGTTTCTACCGATGGCGTTGCAGAGCCAAGTATTAACGTGCAATTTTCCAAGTTAGCACGAACAATTGCTGCATCTCTGGCATTATAGCGTGGCGATGGGCTTTCCTGCTTGTAGGAGAGGTCGTGCTCTTCATCAACAATGATAAGGGATAGATTTACCATTGGGGCAAATATAGTGGAACGTGCGCCAATTACTATTCTCAACGTACCCTCGGCAATTTGTCGCCAAGTAATAATTCTGTCCGAATCACTCATTTTGCTATGCAGAACTGCAGCGGCATCACCAAAAGACATTTTGAATCTGTCGATTAGTTGAGGGGTAAGGGATATTTCGGGTACCAAAATAAGTGCAGATTTACCTGCTTCCAAAATTTCGCGTATCAAATGAAGATACACAATAGTTTTGCCACTGCCAGTAACACCCTGCAAATAGTGAGGGCTAAAGCTATTAGAATTAATGCTTTTTTTCAATTCTTCGATAGCAAAGGCTTGTTCGTTTGTTAATTTTAGGGTTAATTCATTAACGTTGCTAAGGGAGATATTTTCATTATTTGATACAACGGTATCTTCTATATATTTTGTTAGTATAATTTTTTTATTCTTCAGAGATTGCAAATCTTTTCTCTCTGTTTTTGTTTCATCAAGGGCAATTTCTTGATGAACAGTTTTCCCGTCTTTTTGATGGATATAAATATAGCTAAGCAATCTTGCTTGATATGGGTGTTTTTGCTCTATTTTTTGCAATTCCTCCATTAAATAATTTTCATTATTAATAAAAAGAGGGTCAATAACCAAGGTTTTCACTTTGCGAATATGTGGGGCAACAATTATATCGGAATTAATTTTTATAAAGCCTTTTCTGTCCAAGTTTTCTAAGATGGAATAAACAGAACTATATTTAAAAGTTTTTTTAATAGAACTAATATTAATTTTTTTGGATTTGGAAATAACTAAATAATGAAAAACTTCTGCACTCTTGGGTGAGCTTTTTCTCAAATTTAGCAAATCATCATAGCTGTAGTCTTCGTTAACTTCAATAAAAGTATTGCTTTCGGAGGAAATCCCGGGCGGGCTGGCAAGTTTTAGAGCCTCGCCCCACGAGGACAGGTAATAATCAGCAATAAATTTAGTAAATTGGAGCATTTCATTAGAATAAAATGGCTTTATATCGAGCACTTCATTAATAGCCTTGAGTTCGCGTGCCTGAATATTATCGTCGTAGCCAACAATCACACCAGTCATCATTCTGGTGCCAAACTGAACGAGTACGCGGTATCCCACCAGATTCTCCTGCTCCGACATGCTATATGAATACAATTGGTTGACCGGTACGGGTAATGCCACTAAAGCAACTTTAATCATTTAATTTCGTATTAATTACTTATAATTTGCACATTTTAAAAATATAAAAATAAAGAATTA
>CAYUZZ010000263.1:0-4108 GCA_964449505.1 uncultured Hyphomicrobiales bacterium
TTGATGCTTCTTGTGCGTCACTTAAGACACAAGCAGATGCAAAAAAAGTATTAATCCCAGTTTGTTTAATCAAATTGGCTTCCTCTATACATTGAGCTCTTATTCCTACTTGCGTTACTTTTTTGGGGTTAATAAATTCCACCACCCTTGCCATTATTGATGCGTGGGAATATTTTGAATTCTGATAAGTATCCCTAAGGTCTGAATGGGCATCGAATTGTAAAACGCTCATATTGGGATATTTAAGTAAATGAGAATAAATTGGAGCAGAACTAATTGTATGTTCACCACCCAAAGTTACAACAAACTTTTCTAAATCTATCAATTCAGTAACATTCTTTGAAATCAAGTCCAATGCCTCTTTATCGAAAGTAGCTTCAAAATTAAGGGGTTCTAATGTTGCAATTCCTTTTTCAAAACAAAGTTCCTTGGCGGTTTCATTATCGTAAAATTCAACAAATGCAGATGCTTTGATAATTGCCTCAGGTCCAAACTTTGTACCACCCCCATAGCTAACGGTATGCTCGTATGGTGCAGATAAAATTACTATTTTAGAATTGTCCAAATTTGAAAATTCTTCATCTATGGCTAAAAAATTGTTCTCACTATTTAACGTTTTAAAGTTGCTCATAATTTAAACTTTACCTATTTTTAATATACTATATAAACTTTTGTAAATATGAATTATAAAAAAACGTCAAAGCATAAATAAAATTTAGTAAAAAAAATAGAGATTAATAATGATTGCAAATTTTCTAACAAAAGTCTTCGGTTCTAAGCACGATAAGGATGTAAAACGAATAATGCCAACTGTCATTGAGATTAATAAATTTTATGATGAATTTGACAATCTGACTGACGAACAAATCAAAAATAAGACTGTTGATTTCAAAGAATTAATACAAAAAAGAACTGAAGATTTAGAAAAGTCAAAATTGGATCTGCAGGACAAATTACAAAATGAAACTTTAACTGCAAGCGAGATACTTGATGTAACACAGGAAATCAAGAAAATTAGTGAAGAAATATTCCACATAATACAGGATATTTTAGATGAGATATTGCCACAAGCTTTCGCAGTAGTAAAACAAACTTGTAAAAGATTAAAAGAACAACAGTTTAGTTATGTTTATGCTGGACAGCAAACAATTTGGGATATGCTACCTTACGATGTTCAATTAATAGGAGGTGTGGTAATACACGAAGGTAAAATAGCCGAAATGACCACTGGTGAGGGTAAAACACTTGTTGCAGTTGCCCCCATTTACCTTAATGCCTTATCAGGAAAAGGTGTCCATGTTGTAACTGTTAATGATTATCTTGCTAAAAGAGATTCTGAGTGGATGTCGCCAATATACGAATTCCTTGGTTTAACTGTGGGCTCTATCCAATCTAATATGGATAATGAACAAAGACGCAGGCTCTATAATTACGATATAACTTATGGTACAAATAATGAGTTCGGTTTTGATTACCTTCGTGATAACATGGTTGTTGAACTTGACCAAATGGTTCAACGTGAGCACTGGTTTGCTATCGTTGACGAAGTTGATTCTGTATTGATTGATGAAGCTAGAACGCCATTGATTATATCAGGTCCAGTTTCACAATCAGATCAAAAATTTGAAGAAATGAATCCCAAAGTTCGTAAACTAATTGACGTTCAAACGAGATTTGTTAATCAAATTGTAAACGAAGCAGAAGAATTAATTAAACAAGGTGGGAAAGAGAATTTAGAAAAAGCTGGAGTTTGTTTATTCAGAGCTTCAAAAGGATTTCCTAAGCACAAGAAATTGACAAAAATGATGCAAGAACCAGATAATCAGAAACTGAAACGTGATACAGAGATGTTCTTTCTGAGGGATCAGGGTCGTAGAATGCATGAAATTGATGATGAATTATATTATACAATAGATGAAAAATCCCATCAAATAGATATTACTGAAAAGGGGAGAGATATACTTGGAAGCAGGGATGAAGACCCAAATATGTTTATTATTCCTGATATTGCAGGAGAGTTTAGTGCAATTGAAGGCAATTCTGCCCTAACTGCCGAAGAAAAGCAACTTAAGAAAGACGAAGTCCATATTATTTATGCTGAACGTAGCGATACTATTCATACTATCCACCAGTTATTGAGGGCTTACTCTTTATACGAGAAAGATGTTGAATATGTTATTCAAGAAGATAAAATAATGATTGTTGATGAATTCACTGGCAGAATTCTTGATGGCAGAAGATATTCCGATGGATTGCATCAGGCAATTGAAGCCAAGGAAGGTGTTAAAGTTGAACGTGATACCCAAACTTTTGCTACCATCACATTGCAGAATTATTTCCGATTATATAAAAAACTTGCTGGAATGACTGGTACTGCAGAAACAGAAGCAGCTGAGTTTGAGAAAATTTATGCTCTTGATGTAGTAGTGATACCTACAAACCGTCCTATTGTTCGTGACGACCAAGAGGATTTGATTTATAAAACCAAGAGGGAAAAATATAACGCTATAGTTGAACAAGTTATGGAACTTCACAAGCTTGGAAGAGCAGTTTTGGTTGGTACAGCCAGTGTAGAAGTTTCTGAGGTTTTATCCAAGATGTTCAAGAGGGCTGGCATTCCTCATAATGTACTAAATGCCAAACACCATCAAAAAGAAGCCGAGATTATTGCTCTTGCTGGTAGAAGTGGAACTATTACAATTGCAACTAATATGGCTGGACGAGGTACGGATATAAAGATTGACCATAAAGTTCGTGAGATGGGAGGATTAGCCATTATTGGTTCGGAAAGGCACGATGCTAGAAGAATTGATCGTCAGTTGAGAGGACGTGCAGGGAGACAGGGCGACCCGGGAAGTTCCATATTTTATATTTCTCTCGAAGATAATTTGATGAGATTATTTGGTGGTGAACGCATTGCATCTGTAATGGGAAAACTTAAAATTCCAGAAGGTGAGCCAATTCAACACTCCATGATTTCAAAATCAGTTGAAAGAGCACAAAAGAAAGTTGAAGAAAACAACTTTGGCATCAGAAAAAGACTGATTGATTATGACGATGTGATGAATCAGCAGAGAGAAGTAATCTACAAAAGAAGACATTCCGCCCTAAGAGGGGAGAGACTTCGTGGAGAAATATTCGATTATATTGACGATATTGCCTATGATTGGGTAGAAGATGCAAAAGGGATGAAAGATTTTAAATCTCTTAAAGATATTGTAAGAGCAAACCTTTTATGCGAAGTTAATCTATCTGAAAAGGAACTTGATGAACTCAAAACCGATGAAGTAGTTCAAAAAATAATTTCTTCGGCTGAAGAATTCTATAACCGTAAAGAACAAATGCTTGGCAAAGACTTCATGGCAAGACTTGAAAGAGTTGCCGTGCTTCAGACCATTGACGACAAATGGAGAGAACACCTACGTTCAATGGATGACCTGAAAGAGGGTATTCATTTGCGTTCTTATGGTCAAAAAGATCCGCTTTTGGAATATAAGGGTGAAGCATACCAATTATTTATACAATTAGTAAAAGATATTAATAAGGAATCTGTAGCTTTTGCTTTCAAATATTTCCCACAGATGGTAGAAAGACAGGTAAAAGTTCGCTCTGCATCCCCGACTGGTGCTGATGGATTACCTAAAGTTAAGTCACGTACACACACAGGAAATATGAAGTTCGAGCATTCTTCCGAAACTCCTTCATTCCTGAAAAATTCTCCGCAACAAAATGCTCCAGAAGGACAGGCAACTACAGTATCACAGACTTTTAAAAGAGCTGAAAAAAAATATGGCAGAAATGACTTGGTCAAAGTCAAGTATCCAGATGGAAAAATTGTTGAGGCTAAATATAAAAAAGTGGAAGAAGATGTTACTAATAGTGTTTGTGAAATTATAGATTAAGCGATTTGGTACCACAAATAAATTTAGAAGATTATAATTTAGAACTTCCTGTTGATAAGATTGCCGGTTTTCCTACCACTAAAAGGGAAGAGAGCCGGCTGCTGGTAGTTTCCAAACATGATCAGAATATTGAGAATAAAATATTTAGTGATGCTGTTGATTACGTTCCTTCGGGTACTTTGATAATTAGAAATGCCACTAAAGTT
>CAYUZZ010000264.1:0-4046 GCA_964449505.1 uncultured Hyphomicrobiales bacterium
CTTGTTATAGTAATAATAATACGATTGCCATCTTTAAAAGAATTAAGTTTGCTATAACTTCCTTGCGGACGATTCCGAAAGCGAATTGGTATTTCTTTTGCAGTTATACCGTTTTCTAAAGCTTGAATCATTGTATGCCAAGCCAAACTTGCACATTTTACGCGTGCAGGAAATTCTCTTACACCACAGAAAACGGCAAGTTTCCCTATCTGCAAATCATCAACCCTGTCTCTGATATCGGCAGTTACAATATTATGAAATTCATCAAATAGCAATTTTGCTTCATCAACAGTCTTACCAACAAGCAGTGTAGTCATGATTGATGCCGATGCCTTGGAAATGGCACAACCCGAACCATAGAATTTAATTTCTTTAATTCTATCGCCTTCAACAACTGCACTTACGTCTATATGGTCACCACATAGTGGATTAAAACCCTCAGCTTTATTTGTAGCATCAGCAATTTCACCAAAATTGCGAGGGTTTTTATTGTGATCTAAAATCACTTGTTGGTATAATTCCTGTATTTCATTCATTTTTTACTTAAATAATTTAATTACTTTTAAAATAGATTCATATAAAACGTTTATTTCATCAATTGTATTATAAAATGAAAATGATGCTCGGGTGGTTGCTGGTATCCCATATCGCCGCATAATCGGTTCAGTGCAATGGTGACCAGTGCGAACGGCTATACCATCTGCATCTAACAATGACCCAATATCGTGTGGATGAATCCCATCTAATACAAATGATATTACAGCTGACTTATTTGCAGCTTCACCGATGATTTTAAGTCCGTCAATATCTTTTAAACGGTTGGTTGCAATTGTCAAAAGGTTATTTTCATAATTTGAAATAATGTTAAATCCTATAGAATCAATATAGTCTATGGCTTCACCTAAACCAATTATTCCCGCAATATTAGGAGTACCTGCTTCAAATTTGTATGGAATATCATTAAATATAGTTCTTTCGAAGCTAACACTTTTTATCATATCACCCCCACTTTGATAAGGAGGCATCATTTCGAGCAATTCTTTTCTGCCATATAATATACCTGTTCCTGTTGGACCATAAATTTTGTGACCAGAGAAAACCAGAAAATCACAATTTAGCTTCTGAACATCTATTTTTGTGTGTTGAATAGATTGAGATGCATCAATGATAGTTACAGCCCCATAAGATTTAGCAGCATTAATAATTTTTTTTATGGGATTTACTGTACCAAGTGTATTAGAAATATGAACTACAGATACTATTTTCGTTTTTTCATTTAATAAATTGATAAACTCATCAAACAATAATTCGCCAGCGTCATCAATTGGAATTATCCTTAATTTTATTTTTTTCTCTTCGCACAGCAACTGCCAAGGAACTATATTGGCATGATGCTCCATGTGTGAAATAATTACTTCGTCACCATCTTTCAAAAATGTGCGTGCATAGCTTGAAACTAATAAATTTAAGGACTCGGTAGCACCTTTGGTATAAACAATTTCTTCGAAATGCTCAGCATTGATGAATTTTCTAATTTTCTCGCGGCTATTTTCGTAAGCATCTGTTGCTAATTGGCTTAGCTTATGCACTCCCCTATGAATATTACTATTATAATTTCGATAAAAACTTTCTATTGAATCTATAACTGATACAGGTTTATGTGTTGTGGCAGCATTATCAAGATAGACGAGTGATTTGCCATGAACTTTAACACATAAAGTTGGAAAATCAGCCCTAATTTTATCTATATTAAAATCCATCATTTCTCTTTTATATCAAAATTTATTAAGAATATGTTCAAAAGTAATAATTTTAAGACAAACTGATCAAATCCTCTTCATTAATAAAATGAAGGTCTTTGTTAAGTTTGTTAACAATAATTTTTTTTAGATAGTTTTTTAACAGCACATTTGGAATTTCTTCAATCACTGAACTTACAAATGCATTCATTAATAATGATTCAGCTTTAATGGGATCCAAACCTCTGGCACGAAGATAGAACATAGAGTTTTTATCCAGTGAACCACTTGTAGCCCCATGACTACACTTAACATCATCTGCGTATATTTCGAGCTCTGGTTTAGTATTGATTGTTGCATCCTTCGAGGCTAGTATATTTTTGTTTGACTGATAAGCATTTGTTTTTTGGGCATCTTTCCTAACAAGAATTTTACCATTAAAAATTCCAGTTGATTTATCAAATAAAATACCTCTGTAATTTTCATTACTCATACAATTTGGTTTTGCATGGTCAACAAATGTATGATTATCAATAATATTATCTTGGTCTCCAATGAATACACCAAGAAAATGTGTTTCACAATTCTCGCTATTTAATAGCGAATTAAGATTATTTCTGACAAAAGCCCCATCTGATGTGAAAGTTAAGTTTGAATAATTTGAGTGCTTACTTTGCTTAGCTTGTATAAAATCAAAATGAATGGCATTTGTATCAGATTGTATTTTGAAATGATTTAATTTGGCATTTTCGCCCAAATTCACTTCCAATAATGAATTTGTGATTGGTTGAAAATTACCGCTACTAACAAAGGATTCTATTATTGTTACTTCTGTATTAGTCCCAACCTCAATATACCTTCGCAAATTAGAAAAGTTGTTTCCATCACTACAATCATTGATGTAAATAAAATGAAATGCTTTATTAAAAATTGTATGCTTATCAAAATTAATGTACAAACCATTTTTGTAAAGAGTAGTATTGATGCTGGAAAAAATTGTCTGCCTTTCCTCCTGAATGTCATTAAATTTAATTGTGTTATCAGAGTTTATTCGATTCTCTAAATTGTCAATAATCAAATTATCGGGTATATCCGATACATCATTGATAATTAAACCATTTACTAAAAATATATTATAAACATCAATATCTGAAATTTTAAATTTATCAAAATCAATTTTGATATCATTTGGCTTTTGTTTATAATTTGAAGTGTAATCAATTTTATTCAAAAAACTAAGATTCGCATATTTCCAATCCTCATGCTTCAATGTTGGAAGACCGAAATTCATAACCCTCTCGATGGCAGTTTTCCTATGTTGAATACTCAAATCATTATTGTTGAAATTGCCATCAAACTCGGATTTAACCTTACCGAGAAAATTCAAATTATTTATCATTACAGACTTGTCTCCATTATATTACTGACTCCTTTACCCAATCATACCCTTTCTCTTCAAGTTCATAAGCAAGTTCTTTTCCACCTGACTTTACAATTTTACCATTGCTGAGTACATGTACAAAATCAGGTATAATATAATCCAGTAATCTTTGATAATGTGTTATGATAATAAAGGCATTATCTTTGCTTTTTAACTGATTCACACCATTCGCCACAACTTTTAGGGCATCAATATCCAAACCTGAATCAGTTTCGTCGAGTATTGCCAATTTTGGTTCGAGCATTGCCATTTGAAAAATCTCATTTCTTTTCTTTTCACCACCAGAAAATCCTTCATTGACTGACCGGCTTAGAAAACTCTGTTCAATTTCAACCAATTTTGCTCTTTCTCGCATCATTTGTAAATAATCCATTGCATCTAATGGTTCCTGTCCGCGGTATTTTCTCATTTCATTAACAGCGGTTTTGATAAAATTTGCATTTGATACACCTGGTATTTCCACTGGATATTGAAAAGCAAGGAAAATTCCCTCTCGAGCCCTATCTTCGGGCGAGAGGTCAAATAAATTTTTATTGTTAAAAGTTATTATTCCTTCGTTAACTTGATATTCTTCTTTCCCAGCCAAAACAGATGCCAAGGTACTTTTACCTGAACCATTGGGTCCCATAATTGCATGTATTTCGCCAGAATTAATTTCTAAATTCAATCCATGCAGTATTTCTGTACCACCAATACTCGCTTTTAAATTTTCTATTCTAAGTAATGACATATAATTTCCAATTATTTTTATTAACAAAAATTTAATTTATCCAACAGAACCCTCTAAGCTAATAGAAAGCAATTTCTGAGCTTCAACTGCAAATTCCATTGGTAATTGATTTAATACTTCCTTTGCATATCCATTT
>CAYUZZ010000265.1:0-4039 GCA_964449505.1 uncultured Hyphomicrobiales bacterium
CACAGCAAATTTTCAACAATGAGGTGAAAGCATTAGACAAGTTCGACTTACTACTTAAAAAGGGCAATAAAAATGACATTGACAAAGGATGGAATATTCTTCGAAATAAATTTGAGCTTACTAATAGTATTATTTCCACATTTGTAAAATTATCCAAAGGCTATACCCCTAAGTTCGGCATCGTCAATCTTTCTACAATCATTGAAAAATTGGCTACAAAATTCAGCGAAATTGCAAAATTTGACAATATAAATTTCTCCTACAAAATTATCGGTAATCTTACTAAAATCCATGCTGATTATGAAATGGTTGAAATATTAATGAAAACACTTATTTCTAATAGTTTGGAGGCATCACTGGATAATCCAGACAACCCTACTGTAACAGTTAATTTTGAAAATACCGGTAAGTATGTTATTATCGAAATTTTCGATAATGGCAGATATATCCCCGAAGAAAGAATCCATAAACTATTCCAAGAAAAAGAACTTGAAGAAGCAAGATTTGGTATGCTTACCGTCTCTATGCTTGTAAGGAAATCTGGAGGTTCTATCAAAGCCAGCTCTTCCTTATCAGATGGAAATAACTTCAAAGTATTATTACCGTTATAAATTGTTTTTCTTTTATTATATTTGAACTATGAAAATTGTTCATATTCAATTGAAATTACTAATCCTGATTAGTATATATTGCTCATTCTACTCTTGCGACAACAAGGAGCCAGAGAGAGTTTCTGTTGCCGATACCAAGACAATGGAAGTGGAACAAAAAATCAAAGACTCTATTGATACATATCACAAACTGGATACATTTCCGGTAATTAATTATCAAAAAGTAATAATACGAAATGCACAACACAGGGGTCAATTGTTGAAAGATTTTAGATTTGATACGGCAAACCCTTCCAAAAATAAAGCACTCCGTACATTAAACAGAAAAGAACTCGGATATATAAGGGTTGGCGATACAATTTTGATTCCCGATAAATTTTATGATAACATGATTGCATATTCTATTTTCCCATATTACTATCCCTCGGCTGCATACCTAAGCAAATTAATTGTCGTTTCAACCAAATGGCAATCTTATGCTTGCTACGAAAACGGTGTATTAGCTAGATTTGCTGCAGCGAATACAGGCAAGGAACGAACACCATCGTTCCCCGGAAGATACGCACTTGTTTGGAAAGCTGCCCTCAGAAAATCATCACTCGACGAAACATGGCTGATGCCGTTTACATGGAATTTCCATCGATATGCCGGCAATGCTTTCCATAAATTCGATATGCCAGGTTACCCTGCTTCACACTCCTGCATTCGACAATTCCTTGATGATGCAAAATGGCTGTTTAGATGGGGCGAAGGGGCAAAATACGTTAATCGCATTCCTGTGGATATGTCGGGAACACCTGTAATTATAATAGACAACTATGATTTTAGCCAAGGTAGAAAAGGTCCGTGGTTCAAATTGAACAATAACAAAGATTTATCGCTTCAGTTACCCTACGACCCCATGACGGTAGAGGAGGCTCTGATTCCATTTTATCAAATTCCAAAAGATTCCCGTGGAATTTTGCCCAATAGGCAAAGATACCTTTACGCAGAGGATACTCTAAGAGCACGTGGTGTTATTAGAGAAAAAGTTAAGTTAACATATTCCGTTAATTTTAATTTAATCCGGAAGCAAAAGGAGGCTTCTAAAAGGAAAAAGGACTCTCTAAAAAGCATTCAGCAGAATGAATCCAACTCTTCTCAGCAAATTTTAGATAATTAATTTATATTTAAAGGTATTAATATGGAAAACACAGCCTCAAAGAACAACGGTTATTTATTTCTGATGATAGGTATTATTATTGCTTCTGTCATTATCGCTTTCGGTCTGATTAATATGAAGGGTAACGAAGAATCTGTATCTGTAAAAGGCTATGCAGAGATTAATGTTACCAGTGATTTTACCGTGTGGGCTATTGTTGTAAATGCACGCTCTACTAATTTGAGCGAAGCATTCAACCTGCTAACAAAAAATAAAAGCAGAATTTACCAATTTCTTAATTCTAACGGTATTACTAATGAGCAAATTGGCGAAACATCTCTGTCCACAGCAACCATAAATGATTATGAAAACAGAGAATATTCATCATCTTCCATCAAAGGGTACAATATGACACAGTCGATTGTTGTAAATTCAAAAGATATTACTAAAATTAACCAACTATCACTTAAAGTAAACGACCTGTTATCCGAGGGAATTGATTTAAACTCTCAACCACCAGAATACTATGTATCCGATATTGGAAAATATAAAGTACAGATGCTTGGCAAAGCCCTTAAAGATGCAAAATTACGTGCTGAGGAAATTGCTAAAAGTGTTGGGAATAATATTGGTGGATTGAAATCAGCAAGACAAGGCATTTTCCAAATCACTCCCGTTAACTCAACAGAGGTTTCAGATTGGGGTATAAACGATGTAAGTAGCATCAACAAAACCATAAAATCTGTTGTGGACGCATCTTTCTCAATCAAATAAAGCAAACATTGACCATGATTTTATCTATATAAAAGTAACCTTTCCTGTCTTTTTTTTTTCATTTTAATAACTTTGAATTAATTTTATGATTATTAAACCAAACTTTTCTAATGCCCCAGCCTACAGTCACAGATATATAGACTTGGTAGAGGGGAATGATTTGTGTGCAGAACTTAAGAACAGTTTTCAAATGACAAAAGAATTATTTTTATCCCTTCCGACAGATAAAATAAATTATTCCTATTCCGAAAACAAATGGACAGTTAAAGAAGTCTTGCGTCACATCATTGACTGCGAAAGAATTTATGCTTATCGTATATTTCGTCTTTCCAGAATGGACAACACACCATTAAATTCCTTTGATGAGAACGAATATATTAATAACATTAGCAAGCTCGACTATTCTTTACTTGATTTGTTGGAGGAATTCGAACTACTAAGAAATTCAACTCTGAAGCTATTCCAGCCAATAACTATTGAGATGCTCGATTTCGAAGGTACCGTTAACAATGCTTTGTTTACACCCCGATTACTGGGTTATTTAGTTGTTGGGCACAATATTCATCACTGTAATATGATTAAAACAAGATATTTGTAGAAGGTATGTTAATGGGAACAATGATGATGAAAAATCTAAGAAGTTCTTATATCTGATTACTTTTGGTCCATAAAAGCTTCGTAAATTCAAATAGATTTAATTAATGAAAATAAATGATAAATTTTTAAAGATTACCATACAAAAGAAAATAGTAACAATGTCAGTAATACTATTTTTTGGTAAGCTCTTTGCGTATTACCTCACTAATTCTGTTGGAATACTTACCGATGCGTTGGAAAGTACTGTTAACGTATTGACTGGATTTATAAGTCTTTATAGCATTAGTGTGGCATTAAAACCACGCGATGCAGACCATCCATTCGGTCACGGGAAAATAGAATCACTTTCAGCTTCGATAGAGGGCTTTCTAATTCTACTTGCTGGATTGATAATAATTTATGAAGCAATTAATCGACTGTTTAATCCTCTCCAAATCCAACAGCTGGATATTGGTATTATCATCATTGCAATTGCTGGTATTATCAATTACATACTTGGATATTACAGCATCAAAACAGGCAAAAAACATAATTCAATAGCTTTGGTTGCTGGTGGTAAGCATTTGCAATCAGACACTTATTCTTCAATTGGTCTTGTTATTGGTCTTATATTACTATATATAACTAAGATAGCGTGGTTAGATAGTGCTATTGCATTGATTTTTGGTACGATAATAATTATTACAGGATATAAAATATTGAAAATTACTACTTCCAATTTAATGGACGAAGCTGATTATAAACTAATTGAAGAAATAAGTAAAATACTTGATAAAAATAAAACAGAAGAATGGATAAATGTTCATAATTTTAAACTAATAAAATAAGGAAATTTTTATCATATCATTTGCAATTTAGTTATTCCATGGATTATTATTATAGCTACAGCACATTAAGATGTCGAAAAACTTAAAAA
>CAYUZZ010000266.1:0-4024 GCA_964449505.1 uncultured Hyphomicrobiales bacterium
TCAACAACAAAAAATGCAGGAAATGCAACAAAAACAGCAAATGCAGCAAAAGAAATAGTCGTTTTTTAAATTCCGAGAATAGATTTCGATGAAAAGTTCATTTATTATTTTTGCGATTATAGTAGTTCTTTTTTTAGATACATTTATTTTAAATGCCTCACCTTCTTTTTGGTTTGGTAAGATTCCTATTAAAATTGAATACCTAAAAAAAAATAATTCTTATTATATCGGATTAGCGGAACTTAAAAAATTACTTATTTTTAATACCAATATTAGTTTAGGTGAAAATTCTTTAGAGTTCGATGACGAGAGTTTAATTTTCTCCGACCTATCTTTTTTTGTTGTTTATAAGAATAGAAATAATATCAGGGTTGCTCAAATGAGTCAACCCTGTGTAATTTTAAGCTCTCAGCTCTATCTTCCAATACTTCCTTTTTTTGAAGCTATGAATTCACTACTTTTAATAAATTGTGTAATTTTTGATCAAAAAGTCGAAATTGTTGAATGCAATATTTTCCAAGATGTCCAACAATCTTTAACAGTAAAGAAAAATCTAACCTTAAAAGAAACCCCAGCTCCATCACCAGAAGTATCGACGACCCTAAAAAAAACTACAGAATATAAAGAGGTTTTCCCTTTCGAAAAAAAAGCACCACACAAACCTCGAGGAATGTACACCATTCCCAAAAATTTAAAAAAATAAATTATATGAATCTTGGATCATATATCAAGGATTTTGCATATTTTTATTCAGATATTGCAATTAAACTTGCTGACAAGACTAAAAATCAAGAAATTAAAATACAATTATATTTCATAAGAAATGAGATTAATTCATTCTACGATCAAAGTAAAATAACTGCAGTTACTGATTAAGTAAATCAAATATCCAATAAAGTAAATTCTACAATTGGGAAAGTCTATACTTATTATACGAAGGGTAATTATTTGTATCTGAATGATTCTGCAAATGCATTAAAATATTTAGAACGAGGGTTAAAAGATGGATTATTATCCAATAATGATATGATTATTGCTAGGCTCAACCAAAAAATGGATGATTTAAATTTGTACCGGTGGGATCGTTTAATAATATGCAAAATGCTGTTAACTACTACTTTACGGTAAAACATACATACTTCAAAATGATTTTTCAATATATAGGGATTTCATTTTTTTGGGTAGTTTTTTTTTGGAGCCATGTTATGCACTGGCAAGTTTGAAGTAATCTCAAAGACAATTGAAAGATTGATATTTGTAGCACTTTTATTATTGTACGAGTTTATTTTGATCTACTACGAAAATGAATTATGGTGAATTACAAATAAAGAACTATTAATATCGTTAGTTTTATACGTTAGTATTGCAGTTGCATTTACACCTTAGGACACATTATTTGATACAAATCTCAGAAATATTTTCAAAAAATAGAATATTTTTTTTTATAATGTATTTTTTTGATTATTTTGGTATAAATTATTTTTAACAAAAGTATTGGTGAATTATGGATAAATATATTATATTATCAATTTTAATTGCATTATTTGCAATTTCCTGTAACAAAGAAGCAAACAATAACAAAACCGAATCTACAGATAAGCAACTAACTGCCCAAGAAGAGACAGATCTTTTTCAAAAGGCAAAACAAATATTTGGTACTTTACCTGAAAAGATGCCAGGCTCTGAAAATGATACTCCAGAAATAGTTGAATTAGGAAAAATACTATATTTTGAAACAAAGTTATCTGTAAACGGTACTCAGTCTTGCAATACTTGTCACGATATTACAAATGGCAAAGCTGGTGTTGACAATAAACCACAGTCACCTGGTGCTATTGCTGGTAAAATAGGTACAAGGAATTCCCCAACTGTATTAAATGCAGGTTTCCATTTTGTTCAATTCTGGGATGGAAGGTCTCCTGATTTAGTAGATCAAGCAAAAGGTCCGATTCTAAATCCTGTTGAAATGGCAATAAAATCTGATAAAGATGCCGAAAAAGCAATAGCGGGTATTCCTGAATATAAAGAAATGTTCGAAAAATCTTTTCCGAACGACAAAGTAAAAATCACTTTCGATAATATTGCCAAAGCTATAGCGGCATTCGAAAGAACATTGATTTCGAAAAGTAAATATGATTTTTATATGGCTGGCAACTCGAAAGCCTTAGATAACAATGAAAAAATGGGAATGAAATTGTTCATTGAAAGTGGCTGTATTACCTGTCATATAGGTCCTCTATTTGGAGGGAGCATGTACCAAAAAATGGGATTAATTCATCCCTATAATAATACTATTGATATGGGACGCTTTGATGTCACAAAAAATGAAGCTGATAAATACATCTTCAAAGTTGCATCTCTAAGAAATGCTCGTTTAACATTTCCATACTTCCACGATGGGGCTGTACAGGATTTGGGTGCTGCTATTGATACAATGGCATGGAGTAATCTTGGAAAGAAATTAACTACAGATGAGAAAAATCTTATCAAAGCATTCATTTTGTCACTAAATGATAGTAAGCTAAATAACAAGTAAAATGGAATAAGAAATATTTTTCTTGGTTTTTATTAAGAGAAGAATACTTTAGTATTAAGGTATTCTTCTTTTATATCTTGCTATGCTTTTTGATATGTTATGAATTTTTAGTCGAAATCGTCAACAAAATTTTTTAATATATCATGAATTTCTCCTGCAAATACTGACAATGAGTCATTCCTAACTGAACGCATCGAAGCCTCTGGGTCTATTGCAGCGATTTCAATATCCCCATTTTCAAATTCCTGTATTATAATATTGCAAGGCAGCATAGTTCCAATCTTATTCTCGGCAGTAATTGCCTTATAGGCAGTTGCAGGATGACAAGCTCCCAATATTCTATATTTTCTGAAGTCGATGTTTAGCTTCTTTTTGAAAGTTTCGCTTACATCAATTTCCGATACGATTCCAAAACCAATTTTACTTAGTTTTAATTTTATTTTTTCGATAGTGTCTTCAAAGTTTGTATTCACCATTTTAGAGAAATAATATTCTGACATTGTTTTACGCTCCAATATTACTTAATGGTTATACAGTCGTTTATTTATACAGATTATTATAAAAAAAATAATTATAATTACATTATTTCAAATACGTTTCTATAGAATTATTAACGTAAATATTAGAAAAGTATGAAAAAAATCACTATAATGTTTTCAATGTTATTGATCTGCAACAGCATTAATTTATTTTCTCAAGATGAACAATTAGATGAATTTTCATTTGATAGCGAACCGTTGCAGACCGAGAGCATTCCTTATTTTGCAATTGCAGGTGGAGCAACAGTAAACTTTAGCTTTTTCAATTATGATGAAATAAATAAACACCTAACTACAAATTTTCCAGTATCAGATATAAGTCCAAATTTTGAAGGATCTATGTTGCAAATTGGGGGAGAGGGGTTCACTGGTCTTGTGTATATACAAGATATGCGGGTTGCATTTTTTAGTTATGCCGGGAAAAAGGACAATGGCACAACAGTTGCTTTTAATGGCGTTGATTACAAAAGACAATTTGATTATTCCACTGGTTTGTGGGGCTTATCCTTAGATTATGCTTTTGTTCCTTTCAAAAGATTTGCTATTCTACCAGGCGTTTCATTTGCAAAAGGTTATTTGTCTATCAATTCCTATCAAAGTAAATCTAATTTTGACTGGAATAACTTTAAACCCGAAGTTGGTGACCAAAATGTTTGGCGGAATGAATTAGAAGCAAGCTATTGGGTGGTTAAACCTCAGGTAAATCTTGAATATGCTATCACCAACTTCTTAATGTTTAGAGTTGGTATTGGTTATTCTTCAACCTTTGCTTATGATTGGAAATTTAATAAAAGTGCAACTGTGGATAATATGCCAGACGGGATCAACTCAAACGGTTTACAAATTCAGTCAGGAATATTCTTGGGATTGTTCAATTATTAAAAAAAATTGTTTACATTTATCAAAAATTTATTACTTTTGAAATCTTGTTGATTTGAAAAAATCAAAT
>CAYUZZ010000267.1:0-4020 GCA_964449505.1 uncultured Hyphomicrobiales bacterium
TTCGTACTACTTTGCAGGGACTTTTGGCTTTCTACGATAATTGTAATTCTTTGCACACCAATTCTTATGATGAAGCTGTAACTACTCCAACTGAAGAATCTGTAAGACGATCGATGGCAATTCAATTAATCCTTACCAAAGAATTTGGAATGATGAAAAATGAAAATCCTACCCAGGGTTCTTATATTACTGATGAATTGACTGAGTTGGTGGAAGAAGCCGTATTACTGGAATTCAATAGGTTATCAAGACGTGGTGGGGTACTTGGTGCAATGGAAACTCAATACCAACGTTCCAAAATTCAGGAGGAATCCATGTATTACGAATATCTGAAACAGTCAGGTGGCTATCCTGTGATTGGGGTCAATACATTTATTAACGAAAATCCTGCCAATTTATACGACAGAATGGAGATTACCCGTACCAGCGATGAAGAAAAACATCTTAGATTAGATAAAGTTGATAAATTCAGGGAAAGAAATAAGGATAAAGTGGACGCTGCACTCAAGCAACTTCGCAATGCTGCACTCTCTGGTTCCAATATTTTTGAGGAATTGCTCAATACTGTGGAATACGCTACCATGGGGCAGATTACTCAGGTGTTATACGAAGTTGGTGGTAAATACAGAAGAGGCATGTAAGTTTTATATTAGCTAAACAGTATTGAAAATAAATGATTGAAATTGTTGATATTTATAAGAAATTTGACCAGAATGTGGTGTTAGATGGTGTTTCTATGACCATTCCTGATGGCGAAACATTTTGTATAATTGGAAAATCAGGTACAGGGAAAAGTGTTTTGCTTAAACATATTGTGGGGCTTCTTGCTCCCGATAAGGGCTATATAAAAGTTGACAATCAGAGGGTAGATGAACTTACCCAGAAACAAATATTCCTTATCAGAACTTCTATGGGCTATGTTTTTCAGGGAGCTGCCCTATTCGATTCGCTCACTGTATTCGAAAATGTAGTGCTGGGGCTATACGAGCTTGGTGAACGTAATCCTGGTGTACTCGAAAAAGAAGCTATTAGGGTACTTGCTGCAGTGAATCTATTGCCAGAAAAGCAAAATGAAGAAGATGAGTATTTCCGCAGAGAATGGGAAATTTTATCTAACAAAAAACCAGCTGACCTATCTGGTGGCATGCGTAAACGGGTAGGTGTGGCAAGAGCATTGGTAGGTTCGCCAAAGTATATTTTCTACGACGAGCCTACTACTGGATTAGACCCCGTAACTTCCGAACAAATTGATATTTTGGTAGCCGATATTGTGAAAAAAATGAGCGTTACTTCGGTAGTGATTACTCACGATATGTTTTCTGTTTTCAAGATTGCTCAGAAAGTTGCTATGCTAAGCGATGGAAAACTTTGCTTTTATGGTACTCCCGACGAAATGAAAGCATCAGATTTTCCGGCTGTTGTGGAATTTCTTGATAGATACGCCAATTAGAATTGCACTATGATTAATAACATTAATTCATTAGATTTGCTGGAAGAAATAACCTCGAAATACGATGCTGTTTTGGTATATTTCTCGCACGAGCAATGCAGTGTTTGCAAGGTTTTAAAGCCGAAAATTGTCGATTTGACACTTAGAGAATTTCCTGAAATGAAAATTTGTTATATTGATACAAAAATTAATCCAGAAATCTCAGCTCAATTTAGCATTTTTGCTGCTCCTACAATATTAGTTTTTTTTGCAGGCAAAGAAAGTATCAGAAAAAGTCGAAATATTGGTATTGATGAATTAAGAGATTTGATAAAAAGACCTTACGATATGATATTTTGTTAATTAGTTGAAGAAAGTATCAGAAATAGTATTACTTTTAAAAGTTAGGGTAATTATAAGTTAAAATAAAAATTGGATTATTAACTCTATTACATTGTTGTCTGTCAGTATAACTACTGTAAGTATTTATCGCTTATTTAGTATTTTAGTTAGATGAATTTAAGGAAATAAACAGGAATGGAAACTGCTCTTTATGTTGCATTAATTGCCATACTTAGCTATTTGTTGGGCTCAATTCCAACAGGAGTTATAATCAGCAAGCTATTTTTCAAGTTTGATATTCGTGAACAGGGAAGTGGTAATATGGGTAGTACGAACACTTTTCGTGTTTTGGGTGTTAAATGGGGTATAGTTGTTCAACTATTTGATTTATTCAAAGGTTATGCAGCTGTTGCCATTATAGCAAATTATCTGGGGCAAGGTATTACATTTCCCAATGCAACATCTTTCGAACATATTACTTTATTGAAAATATTAGCTGGTCTAATGTCTATTTTTGGTCATATATGGCCCGTGTTTGCAGGTTTCCGCGGTGGCAAGGGTATCAATACAGCCGCAGGAATGATGCTGGGTTTGGTTCCTGTTGACGTTTCTATTGCCGCTGCACTATTTATCCTTGCTGTACTTGCCTCCGGTTATGTTTCTATCGGTTCGCTTGTTGCTGCCATTACTATCCCCGGCTCGCTATTGGTTAGGTACAACATACTTGGTGCAGACATACCCGGGTATAAAATCTTAATTTATTTTTCGTTGTCAATTTTGCTGTTAGTTATTTACACTCACAGGAGTAATATTAAAAGATTGTTTAAAGGCACAGAAAATAAATTTCAGAAGCTACAGGTAATTAAATTAAAATTTCAAAAAAAAACCGATAAATAATTATTTTTTAAAATGAAATTTGATAAAATAGCAGTTATAGGAGCAGGTGGTTGGGGTACAGCCATTGCAATTTTGTTGCATGATAATTCAAATGACGTTACTCTATGGACTCATGACCCATCTATTATTAATAATATTAATGATGCTCACGAAAACTTCGACTATTTACCAGGTGTTAAAATACCCAATGGATTGAAGGTTACTTCTGACGCTTCCATTTTAGAAGATTTTCCTGTAATAGTGAATGCTATTCCTACCCAATATATAAGAAGTGCAGTTAAAGAACATAACATACCAGTTGGTGGCAAATTTATTGTGAATGGGGCAAAGGGTATAGAGACTGTATCTCTTTCGAGAATATCTGAATTGTTTCGTGATGTGGCAAGTATCGATAGTGAACATTTTGCGGTTATTACAGGTCCCAGCCACGCAGAAGAGGCTGCACGCAAACATCCTACAACGGTGGTTACTGCCTCGGAAAATATTTTCCTTGCCAAATCAGTTCAGGATTTGTTTAATTCAAAAACTTTTCGCGTTTATACTTCTGATGATGTTGTTGGCTGTGAAATAGGAGGCTCCTTAAAAAATGTTGTTGCCATTGCTGCCGGTGTAATAGAGGGTCTAGGTCTTGGTGATAATACCAAAGCTGCACTTATTACTCGTGGGTTGGCAGAGATTTCGCGATTGGGCATTGCACTTGGCGCCAAACCACTCACTTTTTCTGGATTATCGGGGCTGGGTGATTTGTTTGTTACTTGTAATTCAAAACTTTCTCGCAATAGATTGGTAGGTGAATTATTAGGAAAAGGAAATAAATTAAAGGATATCCTTGCTGAAATGAAAATGGTAGCCGAAGGCGTTTTTACTACGGAATCGGCTTTTCACCTTTCAAATCTTCACAAAGTGGAGATGCCAATAACTGTGCAAATGTACCGCATACTTTTTGAAGATGTGCGCCCAATGTTTGCTATCGAAGAGCTTATGAGCCGCGAATCCAAGAAAGAATGGTGGTGGTAAGCTGCATAAATTCTATTTCTCTAATACTCGGTCGCTTCTTAATTTTGCTGAATCACGCCTTGCAACTCTAATATATTGCTCCGATACACCAAGTATATTAGATAATTCCTTATTAGTAAACATGGATTTATTATCGCCCACAATTCTGTAAATAAAGCTCTTCAAACTGGTTACTTTTGGAATATAGAAGTACATTCCCGAATAATTCTCTATTAATTTCCGCACAGTCTCAATGCCACATAAATTTTCCAACATCTGTAAATCGGGTGTTAGGTCATCTGATTGGAGTGATTCGAAGAGATTAATTTTTTTCTTCATAATGATGAGGTGTTGGT
>CAYUZZ010000268.1:0-4002 GCA_964449505.1 uncultured Hyphomicrobiales bacterium
TTGAAAAATATATTGATGGCAGGGAACTTACTGTTGGAGTGGTAGGCAATGACACCCTACCCGTTATCGAAATCATTACTAATGAAGGGTTTTATGATTACGAGCATAAATATACTAAGGGAAAAACTGTGTATGTTTGCCCTGCCGAAATTAGTGAAGATATTGCCGAATTTACTCAAAATATGGCATATACTGCTTACCATGCTTTGGGGTGCAAGGGATTCGCAAGAATCGATTTTAGGTTGGACGACGAGGGGCAACCGTGGTGCCTCGAGGTTAATTCAATTCCAGGATTTACCTCACAAAGCTTGGTGCCAATGGCTGCCAAAAAAGTGGGAATCGAATTTCCTGAATTATGTCAGGATTTAATTAATATTGCTATTTCTGTAAAGTAAAGTAAAAAGTAGTACCCTTGTTTTCTTGGCTCTCTATCCATATTTTACCATGATGTTGTTCCACATATTCTTTGCATAAGATCAAACCAAGACCTGTGCTCGGCTCGCCCTCTGTGCCAGGTCTTGATGACTTTGACGATACTGAGAACAAAGTTTCAATCAATTCATCGGGAATTCCTATTCCCGTATCGCTTACGCCAATCTGTATGCTATCAGATAGTTCCATTGCACTTATGCTTACCGAACCTATCCGTTTTGTAAATTTTACTGCATTCGATATTAGATTTCTCAGAATGGCATTCAGCATATTCATGTCTGCAAATACCGAAAGATTTTCGGGAACTTTATTCTCTACTTTTATTTGCTTTATATCTGTTGTAGCGTGGATAATAGCAATATTATTAGCTACTAATTTACTCAAATCAAAATATTCTGGACAAAACTTTATAGTGCCCCTTTGCAATCGCGACCATTCAAGCAAATTCTCAAGTAATTTATGCAAATTAGTTGCAGATGATTGAAGTGCCCCTCCTAATTCGAATAGGTCTTTCATACTTAGACTATGCAATTCTTCTGATAAAATCTTGGTCAGCCCAAGAAAACCGCTGAATGGTGCCTTTAAGTCGTGCGCTATTATTGAGAAAAATTTATCTTTTTCCTTAATATTGTTTTGAAGTTCATTCTCTAATAATTTCATCGGAGTTATATCAACATCCATGCAAACGTATATTTTCTCCTTGTCTTTTCCCGGTATAGCAAATACGGTGGACAGTAGCCATCCTATACACCCATCTTTGCGATGAATTTTGCTTTCGAATGGACCATAAGGTTTCCCACTTAGGTCAACATGGTCTAGTAATTGTAAAAACTCATCATTTTCTTTTTTGTTGTAAATCAAATTTCCCAATGTATCGCCAAGTGCTTCCTCTGCACAGAAGCCGAACATTTTTTCGGACGCACTATTCCAATAAATAATCTCACCATATTTATTATACCATTGTACAGCTATAAAAGGTGAATTTTCGATAGTAGATTCTAATTGTAGTTTGCTAATGCGTAGTTCATCTTCGGCTTCCAATCTGTCATCAATTTCGCTTGTTAGTTCTTTTATTAGTTTCACATTTTGGGTTCTGATTCTTTCAAGTTCCTGATTTTGATGTTCTAATAATTTTATATGTCTAATTTTGCTTAACAAATTCCCAATTAATTTGGAAAATATCTCCAACAAATTCATCTCGTTGCTCGTAAATTCTCTCTTGATAAGGCAGGAATCAAATCCCACAAAACCGGCACATTCCAAATCTACCAGAATTGGCAGTGTAACAAGTGATTTTATATTTTGATTTTTTAACAAGTTTTTTTCAGTAGAATTATCCTCCAAATCGTCCAAATCTTTTATGATTGTTGGTTCACCAATAAAATGGTTCCTATGTAAAAGAGGTGTGTCATACAAATTTAAATTTTTCAGATTATTAATCTCTGGTTTTATTCCTTTGGCTGTCCATTCGAAAGTGTTCTCGGTGGTTTGATTTCGCAAATTATATTCAAAAATATAAACTCTGTCCACATCAATAAATTTTCCTATTGCTTCTAAAGATTCCTGCAACACTCTTTTATAATCATCAAGCTCAACAGTAAGGAAATTAAGCGCAAGGTCAACAAGAATCTTTTCAAATTTAAGCGAATACTCCAAATCCGTAATTGCATTTTTTTCAGAGCTTATATCTCTTATCATTGCAAGTACTTCTTTCTCTCCTTTTTTTACAAGTCTTGCCTCGTAATGATACTTTTTGCCTTTTATATTAAGACCGTACTTATAAATCTGCATTTGATTGGTAGATGAAAGCTCCCCCAAATAATAATCATTAAGGGTGGCTATTTCTTTGGGTAAAATATCCAGCATTTTCTTTCCAAGATAAATCTCAGGTGCTTTGTACAGATTAAAGCTTTCATTGGCAAAATAATCGATTATTGTACCCTGATTATCAATTATTAGTAATAAGTCAGGCACACAATTTAACACTGCCGATAATTTTTCCTTGTTTGCGACTAATTCTCTGTTTGCACTCCTTAGCTCCGACATATCTCTCGAAAGTAATAAAACAGAGGGCTTACCCTCGAATACTATCGGCGTGGCAGATATTTCAATTTCCTTTATAGTATTATCAAAACAGATAATTTTTTCAGTAATGGGCGGAGCAGCAATTCCCTGCTTTAATAATTTTATTCTTTCTTTGGCAATTTCCAACGACTCGGGATGCATTATCGACATTATCGGTTTCCCTATAATATCATCTTGAGAATTGGCATTAAGCAGTTTTACTGCCATTGGATTTACAAATACAAATTTCCCTTCACTGTGAATTGCAATTGCTTCTGGAAGCAAATTGGTTAAAGTTTTGACATTATGGTCAATATCAATTTTTCTATTTTCAACAGAATAAAGGTTTTGCATATACCGTATTTTATTTAATTTGCAATAAGAATGTTTCCAAATGTAATTAAATAATGCTTATATTTCAAGTACTTATAAGTAAATTTAAATTTCAATCAATCAAAGCGATTTTTAATTTATAAACATTTTTTAATAATACAAACTGTGGTAAATTTATACTTTGCTCAGTTCTTTGGCCAATTCATCAAAATTGAGCTCTTGGCACATCTGTATTGCTGCTTCTTTATATAGTTTATGTTTTTCTATAGATGAATTTTTTGTAATTATTGCAATCAGCGAAGTGGTTAATAGTTTAATTTCAATGCTTGTTTTATTAGATATATTAATACTTTTTTCAATATAATTATTAGCAAAATTAATTTCATTGTTATAGAAATGATAAAGAGCGTATGAATTATAAAGAAGTGCCTCAGAATTTTTATCAATATTTGAATGAAGTAATTTACCCGCTCTTTCCAGAATAGATTTTGCTGTTAACATATCACCAATATCTATATAAGCCTTTGCCAACAACGAATCAAGCTGAATTTGTTCGGAAATATTAATATCATCAGCCTTTAAATTAAGGAAATTATCAATCTTCTTGATGCAAAAATCTGGATTATTATTTATCAAATCACTAATAACGGACTTTTTGACAGTTCTGAAATCTACCAGCGATTCGGCAAGGTCGCTCTGTGGATTCAAAATGACTCCTTTTCCATTATTCTCTGCAGCCACATTATCTAACACCGAAAATTTTAGTGCTTCCATTTTTTGCATCATTACCAACGAAGATGGATTGATGGCTTCCAGAGCATTCATTGTAGAATCAATAATGTCATTGCTACCATGTTCACTTGCATTAAGGGCACTTAAATAAAGCATTTCTTCTGCTGTATTAGTATCACCGGATTCTAAACTATGGGCAGCCAGAAATGGAGCAATTTCGTTTTTTATAAAATCACTGTCAGTCATATCAAATTGCTCTTTTAACAGACTTGCAATTCTTGCATGAAGCTCTACTCTTTCCTCGTATTCAAGCAGATTCTCGAAAAAGTTATGATAGAATACCTGTGTAAATTTATAAATAGTGGTTTTTATGCCGTATCTATCCTGCGCTCCCATACTTTTAATGAAGCCTGTCTTATTTTGAAGACTTCGCAATTTTTT
>CAYUZZ010000269.1:0-3995 GCA_964449505.1 uncultured Hyphomicrobiales bacterium
CAGCGCCTGTGATCATATTTTTAATATAATCGGCGTGACCGGGACAGTCAACATGAGCGTAGTGACGTTTTTCTGTTTCGTACTCTACGTGTGCTGTTGCAATTGTAATACCTCTTTCCTTTTCTTCTGGTGCATTATCAATAGAATCAAATGTTCTTTTTTCACCACCGAAAAGTTTCGATAAAGCCATTGTTATGGCGGCTGTCAATGTTGTTTTACCATGGTCAACGTGACCAATGGTTCCCACGTTTACGTGAGGTTTGTTTCTTTCAAATTTTTCTTTAGCCATTGTAAATACGCTCCTAAAGTTAAATTAATTAATGAATTTATTTAGTATCTATTTTTAATCAATGCTGGTTCGTAATGCGAAAAACTCATAGTATATACAGCACGTCCTTGCGAGACGGACCGCAATTGCGTCACGTAACCAAACATTTCCGAGAGCGGTGCAGTTCCTTTCACAACTTGCATCACACCATTTTGCTCTATTGCTTCTATCCTTCCTCTTCGGGAGCTGATATCTGCAATTATATCTCCTACATATTCTTCAGGTGATGTAACTTCGACTCTAAAGACGGGTTCGAGCAAAACCGGTCCTGCATTTCTGCATGCCTCCTTGGTGGCAGTCGAAGCTGAGATTTTACAACCAATTTCTGTTGTAACATCTTGGATATAATTCGTATCCATTATCGTTGCCCTTACATCTATCATTGGATAGCCCTGAGGTCCTATGTTCAAAGCTTCCCGGACACCTTGCTCTATTGCTGTAACAAGATTTTCGGGAATCTTTCCTTTTTGGAGCATATTCTCGACTATTATTCCGTCGTTCTGTCCGGAGGGTCTTACTTCCACCTTCACCTGTCCATATTGGTTTTTGTTAGCCATTTGTCTTTCAAATGTATATTCTTCTATATTCGGTAAACTTATCGTTTCACGGTAAGATACTTGTGGCTTCCCAACACGGGCTGGTACTTTAAACTCTCGATTCAGTCTATCTACCATAATTTCAAGATGAAGTTCGCCTACTCCGCTGATAATCATTTGTCCGCTTTCATCACTAATTTGATATTTGAAAGTTGGGTCTTCTTCGCTTAACTTTAGTAAAGCATCATTAAGTTTTTCTTGGTCAGCAATTGTCTTGGCTTCAATGGATTGATTAATAACGGGTTCAAGAAAACTAATTTTCTCATATAGAATTGGATTGTTGATATCACAAAGTGTATCGCCTGTTTTAGTAAACTTCAATCCTGGAACCGCTATAATGTCACCAGCAAAAGCCTCTGGCATTTCTTCTCTTTTATTTGCGTATATTTTCATCAGCTTTAATATTTTTTCTTTCTTATCTGCCGATGTATTCTGAACCGACTGCCCTACCTTGACAGTACCGGAATATATCCTGACAAAAGTCAGTTTTCCGATGTAAGGATCTGTCAAAATCTTAAATGCCAAAGCTGAAAAATTTTCTTCATCCGAAGGAATTCTTTGTAAATTTTTGTCAGGGTTACTTATATCGTATCCATCAAAATAAGTTACTTCGAGTGGTGAGGGAAGATATTCAATTACGGCATCCATTAGTAATTGCACACCTACATTTTTTAAAGACGAGCCACATAATACTGGTACTAATTTTAATTCGAGAGTACCTTTTCTCAATGCGTTCTTAATTTCATCTTCGCTAATGTTATCACCATTCAAAAATTTCTCCAAAAGAGAATCATCCAACTCAGCAATATTCTCTAAAAGTTCTTCTCTATATTTTACTGATAGCTCATTATATTCTTCAGGGATTTCCCTTTCTTCATAATTCAGACCGAGTGTTTCAACGTCAAAGTAATTAGATTTCATTTTAATTAAATCAATAATTCCTTCAAACCTATCTTCTTTTCCCATTGGTATTTGTATTGCAACTGGATTAGTTGCCAACTTTTCAGTCATCATATCAATTACTTTTTGGAAATTGGCACCCACTCTATCCATTTTATTTATAAATGCAATTTTGGGAACCTTATACTGCTCTGCCTGATGCCATACAGTTTCTGTTTGGGGCTGAACCCCTCCGACGGCACACAGTACTGCTACTGCTCCGTCAAGAACTCTTAAAGATCTCTGCACTTCTGCGGTAAAATCAACATGTCCCGGGGTATCAATTATATTTATCTGATATTCTCGCCAGGTGCACGTTGTTGCAGCCGACATAATCGTAATGCCACGTTCTTTTTCCTGCTCCATAAAATCCATGAACGCAGTTCCTTCATCAACAGCTCCTATCTTGTGGAGATAACCGGAATAATAAAGCATCCGTTCCGTAGTTGTAGTCTTACCGGCATCAATGTGAGCCATGATTCCGATATTTCTAAATCTCGATATGTCTGTTGTACGCGACATTAGAGGTATTTCAATTGTCAAAGAACATAAATTTTCTTCTTACCATTTGAAATGGGCAAAAGCTTTGTTCGCATCTGCCATTCTATGGGTATCTTCTCTTTTCTTTACGCTGGAGCCTTCGCCTTTTGAGGCAGCAATTATCTCTGCAGCTAATTTTTGCGACATCGATTTATCACGACGCTGTTTTGCATAGGTCTTTATCCAACGTATTGCCAAAGCTATACGACGGTCTTCCCTCACATCTACAGGCACTTGATAAGTTGCACCACCTACTCTTCTTGACCTTACTTCTACCATAGGTGCAACGTTGGCCATTGCTTTACGGAAAATATCTAACGGCTCTTCTTTTGTTTTTTCAGCTATTGCACTGAAAGCTCCATAAAGAAGATTTCTTGCTGTATTTTTTCTTCCTTGGATCATTATATTATTTATGAACCTAGATACTATTACGTCTCTGTATCTCGGATCAGCAATTATTTTTCTTTTTTCTGCTCTTTTCTTTCTCATAATCTATCTCAACCTTTTTACTTCTTGCCTTTGCCAGGTGCACCTTTTACAGGTTGTCCCGGTTTTGGACGTTTCGAACCATATTTTGATCTGCCCTGACGACGTCCGTCCACTCCTTGAGTATCGGCAGTTCCCCTGATAATGTGATAACGAACACCAGGTAAATCTTTTACCCTGCCACCCCTAACAAATACTATTGAGTGCTCTTGTAAGTTGTGTCCTTCTCCCGGAATATAAGCAGTAACTTCAAATCCAGATGTCAATCTTACACGTGCTACTTTTCTTAATGCAGAATTTGGCTTCTTGGGTGTTGTGGTATAAACTCTTGTACATACGCCTCTTCTTTGAGGGCATGAATTTAGAGCTGCTGACTTACTTTTATAAGTTACCCTCTTTCTTCCTTTTCTAACTAATTGCGATATAGTTGGCACAAATTCACTCCAAAATTTCAATAAATAATCTGTGATAGCAACAGAGCTTACAAAAATAATTCCAATATTTGAATTTACCAAATTATTTTTATAAAAATCTCATTTTTTTTCAATTTATTAACTAATACTCGATAAATAAGTATTTCTTGAACTTTCAAACTGCAAATAACATTTGTAACTTATCTATATAATTTACTTTATCAATCAAATCTTAACTTCAATAATAAATTACATTTATCAATTCATACCGTTCTAATTATTGCATAATTATTCTATTTATACATTGCACGGGAGGATATTAACGATGTTTGCTAAATTTAATTTTATTTATTTATCTTTATTTTTGCAATTTTTATTATTTCTGCAATGTTCAGGCAGATTCCGGCTGCGCTACCGTGACTATTTTGTTGCTTGCAGGAGCTAATCAATAATGTTATTTCTTTGATTGCTTATTGGAATAATTAAACCTTCAGTCGCTCTATGTCTTGTTTGCGAACAACTGAAATTAATGCGATGATAAATGCAATTACAAAATTAAAGCTATATCCGCTTATTGAAATAAAATCGTTATAGTAATAAACAATACTGCCAGTAAACCATGGTAACTTTTTCAAAATATAATCCGGATAATTGTAATTATCGTAAGCGAATGCATATAATTTGAAAAATATA
>CAYUZZ010000270.1:0-3995 GCA_964449505.1 uncultured Hyphomicrobiales bacterium
ATTATCTAATCTTGAGAGCCAAATTAATAATGTACTTCTGGTAGGTCATAATCCTGATATTACTTCTTTGGCTACATTCTTTAGTGGCGACTTTTTTGATAATATCCCCACTTGTGGCATGGTTAGCATAAAGTTCAACTTCAATGAATGGGAAAATATTACTTCTGTGAATGGGGAATTAGTATTTTCAGAATTTCCTCGTAATTTTTTTAGTTAATTAATCAAAAGGTAATCATGGCAAGGGTTTTAATAACAGGTGGAGCAGGATTTTTAGGTTCACATTTATGTGATAAATTTATTTCAAATGGTGATGAAGTTATTTGCATGGATAATTTAATCACTGGTTCACCCGATAATATAGCACACTTATTTGGTAACTCCAAATTCAAGTTTATCAATCAAGATGTTACAGAATATATATATATAGAAGGATCTTTAGATTATATTTTGCATTTTGCTTCACCTGCGTCTCCAATTGATTATCTTAAATTGCCTATACAGACTCTAAAAGTAGGTTCTTTGGGTACACATAAAACACTTGGATTGGCAAAAAATAAAAATGCACGCTTTTTGATTGCTTCGACTAGTGAGGTTTATGGCGACCCATTAATTCATCCTCAACCGGAAGATTATTGGGGTAATGTTAATCCTGTCGGTTTTCGCGGAGTATATGACGAAGCAAAGAGATTTGCTGAAGCAATGACAATGGCATACCACCGCTACCACAATGTGGATACTCGTATTGTAAGGATATTTAATACATACGGACCTCGCATGAGGCTTGAAGATGGGAGGGCAATACCAAACTTTATCAATCAGGCCCTAAAGAACCAAGACGTAACTGTTTACGGAAGTGGTAATCAGACTAGATCGGTCTGTTACGTCGATGATTTAGTTGATGGTCTTTATAAATTATTGATGTCTGATGAGAATAACCCTGTCAATATTGGCAATCCAGATGAGATAACAATGCTTGACTTGGCAAAAGAGATTATAGAATTAACAAATTCAAAATCAAAAATAATTTTTGAAGAACTACCATCAGATGACCCAAAAGTAAGACAACCAAATATTAGTCAAGCTATTGAAAAATTAAATTGGCTGCCCAAAATAGATAGAAGAACTGGATTAACTAAAACAATCGAGAATTTCAGGAAAAGGCTGAATATTAAACCCTGATTGTTAAGTTATTTATAATTTAGTGAAATTACGAAAAAAGTACCAAACATTAATGTTGAAGTACTTTTTTATAATATTTATTGATCCTTTAATATTATTTACTAATTAGAATATTTGCAGAGGATTTCGCCCACCTAACCCAACTTGCATAAAATACATCAAAAATTGATATTTTTTGCAAATTGGATTAAAGCAATTCCAAGCCAAAATGCTTGGTCTAATCAGTCTGTCAGTGATTATGATTATGTTCCATAATTCTAAATCCAGCTTCTAACTTTTGTATGATATTCAATATACGTTCTTGCTAGAACTTGTTTATTCATTAGATAAATCATTTTTTCTCTTCATAAATTAATAATCACTTCAATTTGATGGTTGTAATACAAGTCCGGCTATCACTGTTTGTGGGTATTGTTTCTTCACCATACAAAGAATTGTATTCAACCTGAAGTTTTATACTTTTGTTGCGAGGAAGCCATAATTCAAAGAATCCGTTTTTCATTGTAGCAATATTGCTATTGTAAATGACATTGCCACTTTCATCAGTAGCCTTAATTTTCAGTGTTTGCTCTTTGATTTCACCATCACAGTTTGATGGGTAGTGAGTATTGCAAGTATGTGTAGTATTGATATATGGTGCTATACCCAAATACATGAGATTATCAGGTAAAGATTTCTTGACTATTCTACCGTCAGGAAATTCAAAAATTGCTTCTGATGTAGTAACGTGAGTTTTAATTTTAGGTGCTGAAAATTTCCATTCATTAGCCTTTTCTATTGATTCTTTTGCCGAGAGGTTTGTCAAAGAATCAAAATATGAGTTATAGTCTGGGTCTGTTGAATTTGAGCAACCTAATAGTATTGAGCATAAAGCGATCAGTAGAACAATTGATTTTTGCATTTTTTCTCCAAGTATTATATTATAAAGCTTCTTATTTTACTTTAAAACCATTTTTCTTCAAATTATTTTTTGCTTCTTGTAAAGTTACTTCTTTTAAAGTCATTTTGCATAAAGGGCATTTTCCTGCTTCATCAGAAATTACATTCCAATGCATCTTGTCCTGAAATACTTTCCTGTCTTTATTTTTGTCGATTTTCTTGAGGTCTATTTTGCCTTCTCGAATATTTGAAACTGACTTAGTATCTTTTTTGACTTCTTTTCCAATCTTAGAATGTACATGCTGCGCATAAACAGTTAAGTTCGAAAATGCTAATGATAATACAATAGCTATTAATACTAAATTCCTTGAAAAATTCACGAAATAATTCTGTTGATTCTTCATTTATTTACCTTTCTTTTTATAAAATTATTCTTTAACTTCAAAAACATATTCATTTAATATTTATCTTGCTTCATTAATACTCACTCGGTCAATTTGCATGAAGCAATTGGGACATAAGCCGGGTTTGTCTGATATTACATTCACCAGCATCCAATCTTGATAAACATAAGCATCATTATTTTCATCAAACATTATTATGTCCATTAAACTACTTCTAATATTCGCTTTATCTAATACATCTGCATCTTGAAAAGAGATTTAAATTATTGCTACCCACAGAGCTGTCCTTATTTTTTTTAAACATTTATGCCATCCTTTTTAATTTCAAAAATTTCTGTTTAATCCTATTTTATCATTGATGACTTGAAATACTTCATCATTTTTTGTGATTCATATTCTCCATAGAATTTTGAGAATTAATTTTATCTTTGTCCAATGATTTTGTCTGTGTTTCTCCACCATGTTGATGTCCTGTTACCATTCCACTTTTTAACTGGCTTTCAGAATCAATGAGGAATCCACCAGTTTTGACTACTTCGTCACCTTCTTTTAAACCAGATAAAATTTGATAATTATCATTTATACGCATGCCTACAGTTACTTCTCTTGGTTCAAACATTCCATCAGAAACTTTAATCCAGACAACATTTCTTTTACCCATAAACAAAATTGCATCAGAAGGTACAACTAAACCATAGCCAAAACTTCTCTCAAATGATGCCTGTCCGAACATTTGAGGTTTCAATTTGCCATTGATATTTAAAAATTCACTCCTTATTTTAATTGTTCTGGTCTGGGAATTAACTACCGGATAAATAAAAGATACTCTACCGGAAAAAATTTCTCCGGGGTATGCCTGAAGTGTTAATTTAACAGGACTTCCCACTTTGACAACATTGATTTCATTCTCGCTAACTTCTGCAATATTCCAAAGTAATGTAAGGTCGGCAATTTCAAACAAAGACATACCTTCATTAACATACATACCTTCCTGAATCTTTTTTTCTATTACTGTACCCGATACAGGCGAATAATAAGCGATAGTCAAATTTACTTCTTTGGTTTTTTCAAGTTCTTTTATCTGCTCATCAGTTAAACCATAAATATGAAGTTTCTTTTTTGAAGAATTCAATAACGAATTCATATTTTGCGACCCCTTTAAAGCAATAAGGAACTCATTTTGAGCCTGAACCAAGTCAGGGCTGTAAATATCAAACAGCTTCTGACCGTCTTTTATATAATCGCCTGTTTTATTAACGAAAAGTTTTTCAATCCTTCCGTTAAACAGAGCCGTGATAACTTTACTGTTCTGCTCGGCAAAATCCATATAACTATAAGCAATTGCCTGATTTTTAATTATTTCTTTATGAACTTTTACAGTAGAAACATTTGCTAAAATTAGTTTATTATCATTTAGCTTAATCATGTCTTTCATTTCTACCTGATTCATATTATCGTCAGTGATTTTTTTAACTAAGTCCATTTCACAAATCGGACACTGTCCTGGTTTATCAGAAATTACCTGAGGATGCA
>CAYUZZ010000271.1:0-3964 GCA_964449505.1 uncultured Hyphomicrobiales bacterium
AATGCCAAGATGCAATCCCCAGCAATATCCAAAGGCATGATAGTTGATGGCAAAATATAATTAATATTGAATAAAATCTGAAGGATTCAGCAATGATAATAAATGAAATAAGTCGCAATAATGATTTCATGCCGTTAGTGCAGCAAAAAAGTCTTAAACCTGATGTTAACCCTACAGGGGAAGTTAAGTTTGTTGATACATTAAAAGACCTTATTAATGACACAAATTCCTTGCAAAAAGAATCAGGGATACTAACAGAGAAAATGATTAAGGGAGAACCTGTTGATATTCATGATGTGATGATAGCAGCTCAGAAATCAAAAACAGCTTTTCAGTTATTACTTGAATTGAGAAATAAGGGTTTAGATTTATATCGTGAAATTTCAAGAATGCAGGTATAATTAAGGAAAATTTATGGCAGAAAGTAAACTATTAAGTCAAGGAAAATCTTTCTTCGGAAAGTTAAGCAGTATTCAGAGGATACTTTTGTTGGGCGTACCTGCCGTTATTATTATTTCTTTAGCTATAATTGTTATTGCTAATGCTCCAGGACCAATGGAAACACTCTACACTGGTTTAGAACAGCCTGATGCAGCCAAAATTGTTGAATACCTGAAAGCAAACAAAGTACAATATCAATTATTAGAGAATGGTACTACAATACAAGTTGAAAAAGATAAGGTAATGGACACAAGATTGACTTTGGCATCAGAAGGAATTCCTGCATCTGGTATTTTAGGATATGAAATTTTTGACAGAACCAATTTGGGAATGAGCGAATTCGTACAAAAGTTAAATTTCAAAAGGGCTTTGGAAGGAGAGCTTTCCAAAACAATCAATGCATTAGACGAAGTTAAAAATTCGAGAGTGCATTTGGTAATTCCCGATAGAACTTTATTTGAGAAAGACCAGAAAAAAGCTACATCTTCGGTAACCTTGCATTTGAAAAGTGGGAAGAATATAAATCAGAAAAGCATCACTGGCATTCAAACTTTGGTTGCGAAAAGCGTCGAGGGTATGCTTCCGGAAGACGTTTCCATTATTGACTTTAAAGGAAAACTACTCTCAGAGCCTGCAATAGACCTCAATTCAGTTGCAGGGCTAACTTCGCAGCAATTAGAACAACAAAAAAAAGTTGAGGACTATCTCACTCAAAAAGTACAATCTTTGTTAGACAATGTAATTGGTACAGATAACTCCAGCATTAGGGTTAATACAGAACTTGACTTTACCAAAATTGAACAAACCAAAACTGATTATGACCCCGATAGACAAGTGATAAGGAGTGAGCAACAGATTTTGGAATCGAATAAATCCACCGATTCGCTTAGCTATCCAGCTGTCAATATGGATAAAAATGCAACAAATTCTATACAAAATTATGAAATATCTCAAAATTATGAACATATAATTCATAGCGTAGGCAATATACAAAGGTTATCAGTTGCAGCAATTATTAATGGACAAACAAAAATTATTGATTCAAGTGGGGTCAAAAAACTACTTTACATACCCAAAACTGATGAAGAAATAAAACAATTAGAGAATATAATTAAGAATGCAGTTGGTTTTGATGATAAACGTTTTGACCAGATAACAGTAATTACAGTCCCCTTTGATACAATGATAGATACAGAATCAGTCGAAAAACTAAATCAGCCTTCGTGGATTCTAAAGCCAGAAAACCAACGACTACTGATCCTTCTTGCTGCCATATTAATAGCCATATTCATTATGTATAGATTGCTTCAATCTAAGCAATTGAAGGAAAGAATCAGAATTGCCATGGAATTACCAGAGAAAATTGACATCAAAGATGAAGAAGACGATACTGAATATGACGAGAAATTAGAAGACCTTGATTTGGACCAAAGTGACTTGTTACTTTTGCCGGCTGAATTACCAGAGCAATTACTCTTGGAAGGCGACAGCGAATCAAAGGACTTTGAAGACAGACCTGAACTACTTGAAGAAGCTTCGCTTGATAAACGGTCACTGGCAGAAAGAGCAAGAGCAAAGCTGGAGGAAACACAAACACCAGATCTAACTGAAGATGCGTTGTTGAAATTAGAAATGAAAAATAAAGTAGAAGAATTTTTAGATGAACAAACTGATGGAGCAATTAAACTCATTAGGATGTTTATGTCGCCTGAATCAGAAAACAAATAAATTTAATATTGAATAAATCGTTAATTACTCCGAGCAACTGAGGAAATTATGGGAAAACAAGCAATGGTGGTATCGGAATTATCCGGAAAGCAGAAAGCTGCAGTATTGCTTATGTCTATGGATGTTGATATTGCCGCAAAAGTATTCAAAGAACTTGAAATGAAAGAAGTTGAATCCATTGCAGTAGAAATTACTAATTTGAAAGATTTACCTCCAACAGTGGTAGAGGATGTAATTGAGGAATTTTATCAATTGATGACCGCCCAAAACTATATGGTAGAAGGTGGGCTTGAATATGCTCAATTGCTACTCGAAAAAAGTTATGGTATGGAGCGGGCTCGCGAAATAATCGAAAAAATCAGAGTTCTTACTACTGTTCGTGGATTTAATATCCTCAAAAAATCAGATTCAGCCCAGTTAGCAAGTTTCCTTTCTAAAGAACATCCTCAAACAATTGCCTTGATAATTTCACATCTAACACCAGACCAATCCGCTGATGTATTGTCGGAATTTAAAGATGATTTGAGAACCGATGTGATAATGAGAATTGCTACTATTGGAAAGGTATCGCCTCAATTAGTTTCAGAAATTGAGCATGTGGTTGACCAAATTGCCGAGCAAACTATATCTCAGAACCTTGCACAAGCCGGCGGTTCTCAATTAGTTGCCAATATCCTTAATAAAAGCAATAACGCCATTGCCAAGGCTATGCTGGAGAATATCGAAGAAAAGAAACCTGATATGGCTCTCGAAATAAAACGACTTATGTTCTTGTTCGAAGATATGGTACTGATAGATGATAAGGGCATTCAAAGAATTCTTAGAGATGTTGATAAAAAGGACCTTGCACTTGCACTTAAAGTTGCTGATGAAAAGATTAGATCTAAAATTTTCAAAAATATGTCAGAACGTGCTGCTGCAGTGGTCAAAGAGGAACTCGAGTATATGGGTCCAGTCAAATTAAAAGAGGTTGAGGGCGCTCAAATGAGGATCGTTGATATAATTAAAGAACTTGAGTCCAGCGAGGAAATATCTATTGGTGGACGCGGTAAAGATGACGTTTTTGTATAATTAGCACGGGAAATTAAAATGAGTGAAATTATTCTCAAATTACCAAGAAGAAGGAATAAATTAGAAATTATCCGGAAAGCAGATAATATTGATGAATTATTGCACTCCAATAAGAACATAAACAACAATTTAGACAATGAATTAATCAATGAACCTGTTGTTACTAAAGAAGTCAAAACTCATTTTACGCATAAATTTGTAATTACAAATTCCGATAAACCAATAAAAATTTCGCTTAATAATGTAAATTCGAATTCCATATCAATAGACGACGCAAAGTCTGAAATTCAAAACGCATATGATAAAGGATTCTCTGATGGTCAGGATTCTACTATTTCTATCTACGAAAATGAAATCAACAATTATAAAAATTGGATACGTAATATCGAAGATGTTACCGAAGAATTGAAACGGAAATTCTTAGTTGAAATCAAAAAATTTGAAGAAATCTTAATTGACAGCTCTTGCCAAATTGCCGAATATTTAATTGATAATGTTATAGATAAAGATAGTTCAATCATAATCAGCAATGTAAAAAAAACCTTATTAGAAGTTCCCAATGATACAATTTTCGAGATTCTACTAAATCCTTTAGATGTAGAAATTCTTAAAAAAGTGAAAAGCACACTGTTCTCAAATGATTCTCTATCAATGAAAATTAAGATAATTGCCGATGGGTCTATAAAGCGTGGGGGTGTAATTCTAAAAACTGCTGCGGGTACAA
>CAYUZZ010000272.1:0-3957 GCA_964449505.1 uncultured Hyphomicrobiales bacterium
AACTACAAAAATATTAAATTACTTAGAAGAATTATTTAAACAAGATTACGATGGGTATATTCTATTTTTCAAAAATTTCAGTTCACTATTTAAAACTGGAATAAGTACTGACTTTACAAATAAAGATAGAATATTGGAATTATTCTTATTTGAGTCATCACATACTGAATCAGGCAAATTTACTACCTTTAACGGGTATTTATCACGAATGAAGCCAGACCAAAATGAAATTTATTACTTATCGGGCAACAATAAAGAACAGTTAAACAGAAATCCTAATCTTGAATATTTTCTAAAACATGATATAGAAGTACTCTATTTTACAGATCCTGTTGATTTATTTATTCTGCCTTACATTGGTGAATACGATAAAAAACAGGTAGTATCCATAGAAAAATCTGACATTAAACTTGATAAAGAAATAGATAATGAAGAAAAATTAAATGATGATATAAGTTCTAATCTGATTAGAATTTTTAAGGAAACATTAGATTCAAAAGTGGAAGATGTAAAAGCTTCGTCAAGGTTAATAAATTCACCATTCACTTTAGTTACAGGTACAAAAGGGCTCGATCCGCAATTAGAAAAAATGATGAAAATTATGGATAAAGATTATTCTGGTTCAAAAAAAATCCTTGAAATAAATATATCTCACCCTCTAATAAAAAATTTGTCACGATTGGATAATGACTCCAATACTGAAAAACTTAAAAAATTGATTAATCATATCTATGAAACTGCATTGCTAAACGACGGAGTACTTTCAAATACAAATGACTACATCGAAAGAATGATTGATATAATGGTAGAAGCAACAAACTAACTAAAAGGTTTTTATATGAAATTATCGGAATTTAAATATCCATTAACAAAGAATGCTGTGGCTAAGTTTCCCGCTGAACCAAGAGATTCTTCCAAGTTGATGATTCTAAATAAAGAAACTGGAGAAATTCAGGAAAAATTATTTAGCGACATTATTGATGTATTTCAAAGGGGAGACTGTCTTGTTATTAATGAAACAAAAGTATTTCCAGCACGGCTCTTTGGAAAGAAGGAAAAAACTAATGCTAAAATAGAAGTTATGCTTCTGAGGCAATTGAAAGCAGAAGAAAGAATATGGGATGTATTAGTTGAACCTGCCCGGAAAGTAAGAATTGGCAACAAAATTTATTTCGATAATTATCAATTCTATTGCGAAGTTATTGACAATACTACATCGAGAGGTAGAACCGTAAGATTTAGTTATGATGGCAATTTATTCGATGTAATACAAAGAATAGGAGAGATGCCGATTCCTGAATATATAAAAAGAGAACCAGTTGAAGCTGACAAGGAAAGTTTCCAGTCGGTTTTTTCTAGCGATAATTATTTACAATCAATAGCACCTCCCTCAGCTGGACTTCATTTTACTCAAGAATTACTTGATAAGATCCAAGCCAAGGGTGTTAAAATTACAAAAGTAGTTTTAAATATTGGGCAAGGGATATTTGAAAAAATTGAAGTTGAAGATTTAACAAAGCACAGAATGTACTCGGAGTATTTCGAAATTTCAAGGGAATCTGCTGAGATAATCAACAAATCATTAAAAGCAAAGAAAAATGTTTATGCCGTCGGTTCAAGCGTTGTAAGAGCTCTCGAATCATCGGTATTGACAACAGGTGCTGCCAAACCAAACAAAGGATGGACAGATAAATTTATCTATCCTGCCTATGAATTTAAAATTGCTACTAGGTTAATCACAAATTTCCAACCCCCAGCATCACCTTCTATGTTACTTTCAGCTGCGTTTGGAGGAACCGATAACTTATTGAAAGCTTACAAAAGAGCCATGAAAAATGATTTTAGATTTCATGCCTATGGAGATGCACTGCTGGTTATCTAAGCAATTCATTTTAAATTTTCTCAGATATTTGAACCCTGATTTGATTCATCAATGCTTTGATTGACAAATTGGGGTTTTCTTTTGGATTGATATTTTTAATAAATGAAACCCTAATGTTACCTTTCTTCAAATTCGAAGTGCCCTTAGATAAAATATTAGCACTCCCTTTAATTGCTACGGGAATCATTTCTTTATTACTTTTAATAGCAAGCAGAAACGCACCTTTTTTGAATTCCCCCAATTGACCGTCAGTCGAACGAGTCCCTTCTGGAAAAATAATAACAGAATCCTCTTCTGAAATAGCTTTCATTGCCAATTTAAAGCCTTCCAGTGAATTTTCTTTATCTTCCCTTCTAATACTAATAAATGGCGACATTTTCAAACACCAACCAAAAAAGGGTATCTTTTCAAGTTCCTCTTTATAAATAATCCGAGCATTACCTTTAATTGTGCTAAGTAAAATGGGTATATCAAAAAGACTCGAGTGGTTAGCGATATAAATATAAGATTGATTAGGAATTAATATTGAGTAATCTTCAATCTCCAAGCTAACACCACTAATGAACAATAATATTTTTGACCACAATCTTGCGTAAGCAAAAAATATTCGCTTACCAAACAAAATCATACTTAACATTACAATTATGGCAAAAATAATAGTAGTTATTATTAGTAAAAATAGAATTACTACACTTCTTATTTTAAGCATAATATCAACATAAATTTTCATAATGAAATCATTATTTACAAAGTATGTGACAAATTTCAACAATATTGAAGTCAGAAATATAATAAAATCTTTGCAAGCCTTTAGCTTTGCACTCAAGGATTCCAGCACCTTGCAAAATTTTCAATTGTTTTGAAACATTAGCCTGCATCAGATTAGTGGAAATTATTATATCAGTAACGCATTTTTCACCTTCAATCAGTGTTCTGACTATCCTTAGCCGAGAAATTTCTGAAAGAACTTTAAACTTGGTAGCTAATAAATTTAAATCGTTATCAGTTAATTCTGAATTTGAGTTGCTCATTTCATTAAAATAAATATTGTTCAACATATTAAACTACAAAAATATCATAAAAAAATCACACTTTAAGGATAAAAGTTCAAAAATGAAAAAGTAATCATTACAATTCAAACGCAATAAAATTCGTCTTAGGAATAAATTTTATTAGGAGCAATTAATGAATGATATAAATTTACATACTCACACATGCACTACTTGCGGTAGTAGTAAAGAAATTTATTTACTGCCAAATGAGAAACCCGAAGATTTGAAAGGGTGTGTATGTGATAGGACAACAGAAAAGTTAAAGTTTAGCGATGAAGATTTATTAAAAAAAATCAACTTAGCAAAATAATTCAGGGGCTTTAAAGCCCCTTTTTTTATTTTTGAATAGCATTAGCTGCTTGAACTGATATTTGGCTACCATCAGAAAACTCGAGCATGGTTGCAATCCAGACTGCTCTCATATTCTTTATATCATTTCTCATCATTTCATCACGGATATTATTCTTATCATGAGTATATGGTATAATAAACCGTATAGTTTTTCCAACAGGTATTGTCTCTTTATTCAAAGAATTTTTTGCTAAAACAGGATAAGTTTTAACAATTTGTCCATTTGCATCATAAAATTGAAGAGTACCCTGAACATTGGAAATCTCTTTTTTGGAAGTGTTGGTAACTTCTATCCCAACTAAGTTGAGACTCTTGTCTAAAGTATCTCTTGCAATAAGACCAACGAATTTAAAATCATGGTTCAAAACCAAATCAACTCTTGCACCCTGAGTTTTAAGAGTGGCGTTACTTTGTTCTCTTTGAAAAGCTGATTCAATATCGTAAATTTCCATAATAGTTTTACCAATTATTGTATCACGCTTTAAGGTGGACAATCTAGTAATACCAGAAGTTATGATGTCAACACTTTCCCTATCCAAGTCTTGATTTTCACCAATTTGATTGACCAAAACTAATAAGTTATCCTGAGTGTTTTTTACTTTAAAATCGTTCGATTCGAATTCGTCACTTTCATTGCTGCAGGATGATAAGATAATCCCAGCGGAAAGAAAT
>CAYUZZ010000273.1:0-3948 GCA_964449505.1 uncultured Hyphomicrobiales bacterium
ATAATTTTTTGCTAATTGTTCAGGTAATAGTTCGTTCATACATTTAATACCGTTCTCCAACTGCCAATAGCAACCAAGACAATCCAAATCTGTATTTGATAAGTAATAAAAATTTGATTCCGGATTACCGCATAAATTTGGATTTGTAGGACCAAAAATAACGGTTGTCTTTTTGTGATGCAAATTATGTCCAATATGGAAAAATAAGCTATCTATCACCAAGAATTCGTCACAAAATTTAGCGAGGGCAATTTGAACCCTAAGTTCCATGTTCATTTTAGCACAATCTATTATTCGCTCATCTTCAAAATCTATGGGCTGAGTACCGAAATTAATAAAATTCAAATTTGGTTCCAATGCCAACATTTCCTTAATTAATTCCTTCCCGAAGGGGTAATTTCTTCTTTGGTCTTTGTTTGTGTGAAAATGAATTCCGATTGTTTTATTTTTAACCCTGAACTCGCTAAAAAGTTTTTTTGCTAAATCATTTTCAGAATTTTTAGAATAATAATAATAGTTTTTATCTACGAGCTTAATTCCTGCAATATTGGCGATAATGTCCAAATAAGATAAACCATTATAATATTCAGGTAATTTATTTATCAAATCAGCGTAATCAATTATTTCGAGATTATCTGTCTCTGATTGAAAAATTACTTCATCGAATGAATTTATCAAAATAATATTTTCTATCATTGAATTATTTTCAAAAATTTTTGATTCATTCTGCATGCAAGCAATTGTAATATTCAATTTAGGATTTATATTTTTCAAATTGCTTATTACCGAAGTAATTGCCAAACAATCTCCCAATGCTGCTGGTGTTCTGATTAATAGATTAGTGTTAATTGTGTAATCGCGTAACCAAAAAATTGCTGAAAAAGACGTCAGATTTTTAATTCCGGAGTAGTTAGGTTCTTTTGCATAAATTTCCCTATAAAATTTTATGAGTCCTTCTGTTTTGGGAGAACGCGGTGAGAGCTTTTGAATCCTTTCTTTTTCAAGTTTTGTTATAGCAATTCCCCCCGTTCCCAAATAAACATCCCAAAAAAATTGATTAGTTGGTTGGCTAAGCATAATTTGATTGTGCTTATCTAAGTAAAGAGATTGTGTAAGCCTTGAGTTAGTAAGCACAGAATGGTCAATGAGTGCGATTTTAAAGTGTTTTGGTGCTAACCCTGATTTATTTAGTTTGTGGTTAGGGTTCATTTCAATTTCATTAATTAACAGCAAGTTTTGTTTTGCTACATCTAAATCTCTGACTTGTTTAAATAATTCAATCCCTTTTGATCTTTCACCAGCACAAATGGCAATAACTGCGATGTTATTGAAGTACATATCTTTTATTTTGAGAATAGCTCCGCTTTTATTACCCAATTCTTTACATTTGTCAAAGTATTTTAAAGCTAACTCGAAATCATTGTAAGGACTCAACAAACAAAGGCAACCGAAGTCCCATAGGGCTGCAAAATATGCACTTGTATCTTTCATATTTTTAAGCAACTCGGGATATAATTCATATAATTTAATTCCATTTCTATGAAAATTTAATGTTTTGTAAGTTTCCAAAAGCATAACATCTATATTTTTTGGATTGCTCAATGCTGAGTTACTTTCTAAAAACAGTCCCAAAGTTTCTCTGAAGTGAATTGCACCAAATCGTTTAACAAGCCTGATGAAAAACTCATAATCTCCACCAATTTTATATGAAGTATCAAACATGCCAACTTCACTGTGAACTGATTTTCTCCATACAGGTTGAGCACCAAATATAGAGTTTGATAAATAGGTGCCTAAATTATAATCCGGAAAATCGTATCTGCGTAGTGTTTTCGTATTTTCGAAAGTTTCGTTTTCTATATCAGTTATCAACAAATCTGGATAAACAAGTCCATATTCTGGGAATTTATCCAATGCACTCGAGAGTAGTTCTAATGCATCATTTCTGTGACGGTCATCTGTATTGGCACTTGTTATATATTCTCCCTGTGAAATCTCGATAGCTCTATTCCATGATTGATAAAGAGTTTCTCTAACAGAAGTTCTAAGATATTGAATTTGCGGGTAACACTCAATGTAGGGGGCGATAATTTGATATTCATTTTGGGGTGATGCACTGTCAATCAATATAATTTCCAATTCACCTTTTTTAAAAAGTGTTTGTGAAATTAAGTCTTCAAGTAGTCCTTCCATGAATCTTTCTGAATTATACATGGAAACAATGGCAGTACATTTGTATTTATAGACCTTATAATTATTATTTTGCTTATGCAGATAATTTAGATTTTTAATATCATTTTTATTATGTCCTTCAATAGCATCGGGTTTACTGAATTTTAATATATCACAATCTAACCCTTCAAGATATTTTGATATATTATTTTCTGTAGCTACTAATTTGCTATTTGTATAATCTTGGCAGTAAACTTGAATTTTCGTTAATGCCCTGTTCAATCTATCTTCAATTGCTTGTCGGATAATATCTGTATCAATATTTTGAATGCAAAAAGGAATTTCAAATTGGCAATTCCAATTGCAAGCATAGCATTTCAATGGCAGGCAAACGATAGAACTTAGAATGGAATATGGGATAAATCTACCAAAATGACCACCACCCATGATTGTTATATTTGGAATGTTTCCTGCACAAGAGATATGTGAAAAAGAAGTTTCGGTACCAATAGCAATTTTTGAACTCAAAACAATTGCAGCGGCTTCCAAAATTGTAGTTTTACCGCAAAGGTTAACAAACGAAAGAGGCGAATTATAAAACATTTCCTTATGGAGATTAAATTCCCTTTCAGTACCGACAGCAATAATAGTATAATCATTAATTTTGTTAACCCTACTCAGGGCTTCCTGAAAATAACGATAGTCCCTAATGTTATGTTGTCCACCTGCGAATAGAGTTATTACCTTATCTTTGTTTATTTTATGTAGTTTATACTGTTCATCAACAAAATCTAAATGAGATTGGTTGAGCCAAATCCAAGGTTCTGATTTATAATCCTTAAATCCCATGAACTTCATTAAATCTGCGTGACGTGCAAGTTCGTTTTTCGTTTCTGGAGTACTTGGTATTAAGAAATCGTAATTAGAGTCATTTTTATTCTTTGTAGTATCGTCAATATTTGAAAAATCGCCTTCCATGGCTATTTTAATTTTTATGTTGATTGCTAAACCGAATAAATCCGATAAGATATCTCTGCTATAAATACTATTGATACTATAGTCGTAACTTATCTTTAGGAATGATTCTATAAAAGATAACCGGTAATCAACATCGTTAAGGAATCTGATTTTATTGATTTTCAGAATATTATCTACGAAAGGACATTCCATATAAATTTCTTCTAAATGTTCTTGAACTAAAACTGTAATATTAGAATTGGTAAACCTTTCTTTAATTGATTTTAACATACCAATTGATAAAATTGAATCTCCTATAGAATCAGTTCTTATCCATAGAATATTTTTCCCATTGAAATTAAATTCATCACTTTTCTCGAAGTTAATATTTTGGAAAGAATTATTACTTGCAGGTTCATTTTCTGAAGGTTCAAAAATTGCAATCATGAATCCAAATTTTTCATCAGACTTCCTCAGAATTGTAAATCGTTCGTCATTTTTAATTACCTGATAGCTTTTGTAATGTTTTATATGATTAACATCGTCCAACGCAATAATACATTTTGATTTAAGTTTTGATATCAAGTATTGAAATTCTATATATCCTATGTGACCAGCACTGTCCAGCAAAACAAAATCCGGTTGGTAATCAAATTTTATTAATACCCGATCTATCAAATTATCTTCCACATCATTAAAATTAGTTTCGGCAAAATAGCGTAATGCCCTCTCCTTCTCATGATGATCTACAATTATTTTATCGAATTCTATTTTATCAACTGTATAATTCTTTATTTCCTCTAAAGTTGGAAGAATAGT
>CAYUZZ010000274.1:0-3945 GCA_964449505.1 uncultured Hyphomicrobiales bacterium
TCTAATGGTTCACCTGAAGCAGCTTTGAAATCAATCGAGAAATATGTTCTGTATCTTAGTGGGTCATTCTGGTCAGCAAGGTCAACGTCCTGGTACGACGTACTGAATGGACCCCCGTAATTGATTCTTCCCGGCACATACCATCCCTTGCCAGTATTTGGGTTATATGTTATTGAAACCAAAGAAACAGTATCGTTGGTTGCAGGTCTGAATTTCTGTGCAGCCATCCACAAACCACCTGCAAATATGTATTGGTTTTGCGAGCCACGTGGCCAAAATCCACCACCCACACTGCGGGCGATATTGTATCCAAAAATACCGTAGTTAGTTGTGTAGAAATCAATATTACTAACAGTATTTTTTTGTAAATCGAAAACTCCACGGTAGGTTTTACCTAAAAGTTTTTCGTTGTTAGATTCATCTTTTTTATCAGAGTTACTATTTGAATAAATTGTACCCGCTTGAAGCTCTGATAAGGAACTCATTATAAATAAGGCCAATATTACAGGCATAATTCCTTTGAGTATTTTTGATATTTTTATCATAACTATCCTTTATAAATTATTTATTATCTTTTTAATTAAACCAGAAAACCATACTGAAATAAACAGTTCTTGGTGCCTGGAAATTGCCTCTGAATTTAATGATTGTTTCAACATATTTAAAGTAACTTTCGTAAACTTCTGCTTGTGTAACAATACCATTTTTATCAAAGTCTGCCATTTCACTATATAATCTTCTACCATAACTGTCGTATTGATTTGACGAAAATGTAGTTGGGTTTTCTAATGATGCATCTTTAAAATATGATGTAGAAGCAAAGTCGCCAACCTGTCTGTCAAATGTTCTACCATCATCAACTGGGTCACCTGTGGTAGAATAAACGCCAACAGCGGCAGTTCTGTTTAATATATTAAAAATATCTAAAAAGAATTGAACTCTGGCATTGCCAGCACCTGCACCAAAAATATCTTTCAGATAAACTTCTTTTGAAATTTTTGCATCTAAAGTAAATATACTTGGCTGACGTTCAGAATTGATTTCAGAAATTGGGCGTCCGTTTCTATCTGTTCTAGTATAAGGTGTTCCACTTCTAAATATTGAAGTTAGAACAAAAGATGTATTTTCAAGAGGTCTGATACCACCAATTGAAGGTCCTTGTCCGTCCATCCAATAAAATACAGCGTTAGCTTTCAAAAAATGTGGAATATCCTGAGGCATGGAATATTCTGCTAATGGGAATGCTGGTTTACTTGTAAAAGGGTCAATCGCAACACCATAATTAGATGCTGGACTTGCTGAAGTACCAGATACTTTGGCAATTGTATAATTTATATCAAAGGCAAAATTACTTGCCCTCGATTGTCTCATTCTTAAGCCAAATTCTAAACCCCTCGAAGAGCCATACTCTGCTACGGTATATTGATAATATGGGTCTGGTACTGCTGGAATATATACAACGCCTAATTGATTATAAATATCTTTATAATAAGTAGTAACATTGAATAATAAATCTTCAGAAAGTGCCTGATTATATTCAATCTCATATTGATTAGTTCTTTGAGCATCCATATTTGGATTACCCAAGATAGAGGAACCACGCAAATTATCAACGTTAAAGTTATCGTACATATATTGCAGGTTAGGCATTTGGAAATACATACCATAGGATAATCTTAACATTGATTGGTCTGTAATAGGGTATGATACATTTATTCTTGGACTTATTTGAAATTTTGATGCAGCTGCAGCAAATCCAGAATCCGCTTTGATTGAAACAAAGAAATCAGAGGGGATTCTATAATCAGAACTAGGGTCAAAATAATCTAATCTTATACCAGGGCTAAATGTGATTCCTTTGAACTTAATCTGGTCTTGTAAATAGGCTCCAATTTTAACCGGTTTTTTTGGTTGATTGGTTTTTTGTCTGATAGTATCGTTATCTGCATATAGATTTCCACCAAAGCGACCATCGGTATAAACGTCAAAGAAAGGATTTCCATCGTAAGGGTTGCCATTTGAGTGTTTGTTTAATTCATATAAAGTTAATTGGAAACCACTTTTGAATGTATGTTCAAAATCATTAATTTTAAAAACATTTGTATATGAACCATCTACAGTCCAGAAGCTTCCTTCTCTGAAACTGAATCCACCACCTCCAGAAGTATTAAATAATCCTGCAATACCATAGGGATTTTTGGTACCGGAGCTATTGGCTTGGCCTTCGTAGTAACCTGTTAAAGGATTGCGTTGGGGAATATCGTACCTAAGATAACCATCTTCTGTTTGTGATAATTTTGAAACTAATGTGTAGTTATCAATTACTTTGTCTTGTCCAGAAACCAATTTACCATTTAAAACTGTATAATCATCGGTAGGGCTGTATATATCAAATTTCGAGAAGAAACCTGGGTCACTTGAGCCCACTCTTCTTCCAGAATAATCGTTATTCTCGGAATATCCTATTCTGATTTCATAAAATGAACTTTGGTCAAGTGAATGATTGATTAAAACAAAGAAATTGTTTACGGCTTGGTCAATCACATTCTGTTTTTGTATTCTTTCAGGAATACCGTTAGTAACAGGGGATCCGTCAGGATTTGTTTTCAGCTGGAATGATCCATCAGCTAATTTATCATAAACCCAGCCTTCGTCATTTCCATATAACCAACCCCAACCTGATAATTCAAAGCTTGATATTCCATAATGTGCTCCAATTGTCAATTGAATATTATCACTAATACCAAATTTGAAACGAGGGGTAATACTACGCACCCATGATTGATCATTGGGCAGTTGGCCAATATTTGAACCCCAGGGGTCTAATATTTCGTAGCTATTATCTCGGAATTTTTCATAAAAATAACTTCCTGAAAGATAAAAAGTGGAATTTTTCAAAAATGGTAAGGGACCACCAGTACCAAATTCAAAAGTATGTTCGCCACTACCTTGTAAAATATTGCCTTCGCCAGATTCAACCGGTTTAAGTCTTGAACCTTCGCGTATTACTTTCATTCCAGTAGATTGACTTCCATTGAGAGCTGATAAACCTGTACGGTAACGTAACCAACCGTCGTATCTATCGGTACGTCCTGTCTGGACCACAGAGTTGGCTAAACCGCCAGAAACATCACCGTATTCTGCAGAGAACCCACCGGTTAACACTTGAACTTCTTCAACTGCAAATGAAGAAACCATAGGGTAATATCCAGAGCCTGAGGCACCAAATCCGCCAGTAAATTGATTGCTAATATCAATACCGTCAACACGTATCTGGGTTTCATTTGAACGGCTACCTCTAATGGAAAATCCACCACCAGTTTGAATAACACCAGCAGAAAGTCCAATTACACCTGACAAACCCTCTCTGGCAGTATTTTGAATTTCTTGACGTGAAATTTTGCTAACAGAACCAATTTTATCAGATTCAATTAATCGCGAATCTACCACAACCAATTCTTCTGTCATAATTGATTCGGAATTAAGTTTTACATTCAGGTTAGTTTCCTGATCGGCAGATATTCTTATCTCCCTTTTAATTGTTTTCATACCTGTGTATGAAAATCTAATAATATATTCGCCGGCAACAATGTTAACAATAGTATAGCTGCCGTCTTTTTCTTTAACGTAAGCACCTCTGCTTGTTCCTTCAACCAATATACTTGCTCCAACCAGACCTCTACCCTCATCATCAGTAACCTTCCCTTTAAGAATGCCGTAAATACCGGCATAGGATTCTACAGAGACAAGAATAATTGTAAGGAGAGACAATAGTAAAAATTTACGCATAACGTAACTCCTAAAAATTAGTATAAATTAATTTTAAAAAAATTCTTCACTTTTTGAAACCTCATAACATCTATTTCGTATTGTAATGTATTGTATTTGTACCAAAACTCATCCAACTTAGCAAAGATTGCTTAGTTGTTAGCTTAGTTTTGAGTT
>CAYUZZ010000275.1:0-3936 GCA_964449505.1 uncultured Hyphomicrobiales bacterium
ACCAATCATTATCAGACCGTTCATATAAGCTGGGTAATCACTCAAAAATAAAATTGCTAAAAAAAACATCAAGATTGGACCAATTATCCAATTCTGAATGAGTGATAAACCTAATACTCTAAAATTTCTAAAAACATCTCCCAAATCTTCATATTTTACCTTGGCAAGTGGGGGATACATCATTATGATTAAACCTATGGCAATTGGCACATTTGTTGTGCCTGAATTAAAATGATTCCAAAAATCTGCTATTCGAGGAAATAAATAACCTGAAAAAACACCGATAAACATTGCAAGGAATATCCACAACGTTAAGTATCTATCAAGAAAGCTGAGTTTCTTTGTGATTTTTTCCATATTAACTTATTTCCTAATATATTGGTTGTAAAAATCATTAAAGTCCCTTTTTATTTCATCTCGTACTCTTCTATATGTATTCAAAACTTCTTCTTCAGTCCCAACTGCTTCTGCCGGATCATCAAATCCGATATGCAAACGGTGCTTAACCTGACCAGTAAATACAGGACATGATTCCTTAGCATTATCACAAACAGTAATTACATAATCAAATTCATTACTTAGAAAATTGTCAATTGATTTAGGGTAGTGAGTACTGATATCTATGTTCAACTCCTTCATCACTTTAATTGAATAAGGATTTACATTCTTAGCCGGTTTAGTACCAGCCGAGTAAATTTCGAGGTTTCTATCGGTAAACCTCAACAAGCCTTCTGCCATTTGGCTTCTGCAGGAATTACCTGTACAGAGAATTAGAATTTTCATATTTTTCCCTTTGTTAAAATCAATTATATCCCGAATAATAAATCATATAGCACAAGTATTTTTGTGCTTCAAAGAATTTAATTTTTCTAAATCTTGCATTATCAATTCATCATCATTTAGATAGAAAGGAAGGATTAACATTACTTGATTCATCACAACATCTTTGGAAGATGTATTTAAATAATAATAAACCCATTTGCCACTTTTTTCATCATTTATAAATCCAATATCCCTCAAAATCGATAAATGTTTCGATACAGTAGAAACTGTAATGCCCAAAATATCTTGTATCTCGCATACACAAAGTTTTTTCTTTGTTAGCAAAATTAATATTCTAAGCCTATTTTTATCAGATAATGCTTTAAAAATTCTTAGAAGGTTATTCATATTGTTTCTCTCATTTCGTTAATAGACGAAACTAACTAAAATTATTTAAACTAAAGATAATATTATTTTTTGATTTCAACATCATAAATCCTACTCATTATTGCAAGTAATAGACCTAAATTCCGAGTTATTCGTTAGAATTATTGAAATATCATTCCGATTAATCCAAGAAGAGTTTAATAATTTCTTGAAATTAATTGTTCCAATAATATAAGAATTTTCGGAATTTCTATATTCTTCAGAAATTGTTTCAAAGTCTTCTTTGTTAATCTCATCACCATTCCACCTTACATATAATTCAAATTTAAAGTCAAATCCCAGCTGAAGATTGAGTTTTTGAAGCAATTTTTTATATTCATACCTATAACCGTAAGTAAGAGCTGATATATCGGAAAGCACTGCTGAACCAGTTGGATATCCCCCAGCACCTTTCCCTATAAAATATTGATTTTCAGAAAAAGCCCCCTCAACAACAACACCGTTATATTCATCATTTACCTGATATAATTTATTATCTTGATCAATAAATTGAGGAGCAATCATTGCAAATACTTTACCATTTGATTTTCTGCAAATACCTTTAAGTTTGATTTTATAACCTTTTTCTCGAGCTAAGCGAAAATCGAATTCAGACAAGTGGTCAATTCCATAGTTGAAAATTGATTCTGGTTTAGCGAAAATGCCGAACGAATGAGCAAGTATAATTGATAGCTTAAATTTGGAATCAAAGCCACCAACGTCCATAATTGGGTCGCTTTCAGCGAACCCTTTTTCTTGTGTTTCTTGAAGTGCACTTCTAAAGGAAATTCCTTTTTCTGCCATTTTAGTAAGGATGAAATTGGTAGAGCCATTAAAAATACCCTCTACAGCATTAACCAGATCATTATCATAATATTCCTCCAGATTTCTGATGATGGGAATACTTGCACAACAGGCACCTTCATAAAGCAAATTACCTTTATTTTCTTTTTGTAAATTGTATAATTCTTCGATATTTTCAGCAATCATTCTTTTATTTGCAGTTACTACTGATTTACCTTTTTTAAGAGCATATTTTACGATATCGTAAGCTGCGACATGATCGTCAATCAACTCGACGACTACGTTTACATTATCATCATCCAAAATCTCAAATTTGTTTGTTGTGAACATTCGCTTATTTAGAATTCTCTTTTTCTCAGGGTGCTTAATACAAATTTTCAAAATCTCAGCTTTTATTCCCTTCGTTTCTGATAAGACATGGAATAATCCTTGTCCAACAACTCCAAATCCAAATATTCCAAGATTAATATTTTTATTCATTCATTATTTTCCTTTTTAATTTATTTTATTTAGTGCTTGTTCAATGTCTTGTATCAAGTCTTCTGAATACTCTATACCAAAACTTAATCTTACCAACGAATCTTGTATTCCCGATTTCCTTCTTGCATCTACTGGAATAGATTTGTGAGTCATTGCTGATGGCAAGCAAATCAGACTTTTAACACCACCAAGACTTTCTGCTAATTTGAATAATTTAGTTGATGTTACAAACTTTGTTGCTGTTTCTTCACTATCATTTTTAAAAGAAAAGGAAAGCATTGCACCGTAAGCTTTTTGCTGCTTAGTTGCAATAGTATGATTCTTATGCGATTCTAGTCCAGGATAATAAATTTTATCAATTTCGGGGCGATTAACTAAAAATTTTGCGGCAGCAAAGGCATTTTCACATTGTTTGAATACTCTTAAAGATAAAGTTTCAATACCACGTATTGTTAACCAGCTATCAAATGGCGAAAGAATTCCACCCGATGAATTCTGGATAAATTTGATTTGATTTGCCAAATCGTCAGATTTAACAACTACCAATCCAGCAATCAAATCGGAGTGACCAGCCAAGTATTTGGTAGCAGAATGAATTACTATATCTGCTCCAAGATCTAATGGTTTTTGTAGAGCTGGTGAAGCAAAAGTATTATCAACCACCAACAATGCACCATTCTCGTGTGCAATTTTTGCTATTTCAGCAATATCCGAAATTTTCAACGTTGGATTAGTTGGGGATTCAATCCAAATAAACTTAGTTTTATCGTTAATTACATTGCTAATATTAACTAAATCTGTTGTATCTGTAAAGTGTATCTTAATGCCGAATTTACTGTAAATGTGAGAATAAATACGGAATGTACCACCATAAATGTCGTCAACAGCTAGAACTTCATCTCCAGCAGATAGCAATTTAATCACAGCATCAACTGCAGCAAGGCCACTTGCAAAGGCATATCCATTCGATCCGTTCTCCAGCACAGCAATTAAATTTTCGAGGGTTTTCCTCGTAGGATTATTTGTTCTGGCATAATCATAACCCTTATTTACACCTGGTGCAGATTGCACGTAGGTAGATGTTTGATAAATTGGAGTTGATATAGCTCCAGTAGCCTCGTCACAAGGCAGTGAGTGAATAATTAATGTTTCTTCCCTCATAATAAACTATCCTTAAATTAATTAATAATAAACAAACAGGACTTACCATGTGGTTTTGGGAAAGAACATTCGTTAAGAAACGAAAAACTCTTCCCGATAAAATTCGGAAAGAGTTCACAGCAAAAATTTTTACTTTGAATTTTATCTTCCCCGAAACTGGGTAGGATTTAGCACCTTTTAACTTATGTTAAGGTTGCTAAGGTTTCACAGGGCCTATTCCCTCCACCTTTCATGATAAGTTACCTATAAAAAGAACACCTTTTACATTAGCGAAAATAATAAAAGTATTGAATAAAAAAAAAT
>CAYUZZ010000276.1:0-3932 GCA_964449505.1 uncultured Hyphomicrobiales bacterium
GTTTAATACTTTTTACTCTATCTGCAGGATCAATCAAAGTAGTAATTCTGATACCAAAATGTTTGTCGATAACAACAACTTCTCCTTCGGCAACTTTCTTTCCGTTAATTAAAATATCCACTGGTTCGGAAACTAATTTGTCGAATTCAATTACAGAGCCTCTTCCTAATCGCAGAATATCTCTTATCAACATGTTGGTTTTGCCAAGTTCAATTGATACTGGTAATTGTAGGTCATATAAAAGTTCCAACTTTGGGTCAAGAGGAGAATAGATGGTTTCTGCACCCGAGCCATCTACTTTAGCAAATGGGTTCTTTTCATTGGCACTCTGTTCGTCAGCAAGGGTTGGTTGTTCAGGTTCCTCCGTTACACCACCCGATATTAAAGCATCAATTTCTTCTTGAGTCATTGTCATGATTATAAATCCTTATTTTTTATAATTTAAATCTTCTTCAACTAAATCCTCTTCCTTTAATGACCGTGTAATTCTGATTGCTTTTTTCCCCTCAACCGAACCAGGTCTTGCTGCTAACTTCCTTTTACCGGAAATTAAAAGTTCTATTTCATCATTTATTTTTTTATTAGTTTTGATTACATCGCCCACTTTCAAGTCAATTATTTCCCTAACAGAAAGAGATGTTTTAGCTAATTCAGCATTGATAGTTAAATATGTAGAAGCCATTTGCTGAGTTAAAACATTCATATTTTCGAGAGCTTTTTTGCTCGTTATCTTTAATTCGCTGGTAGTAATCTGTTGTCTGTTAAGTTTAGTAAGCACTTCTTCTAAAGCAAATGTAGGAAAGCACAAATTCATCATGAAGCTATTCATCAAATTTCCAATTTTCATATCAAAAGAGACCACAATTACGATTTCTGATGAAGGTGCAACCTGAACGAAATCAGCTTCAATTTCTAATCTGGAATACTTAAAATTCAATTCGGCAATTGCCTTCCATGCAGTGCGAAGGTCAGAAAGTCCATGTTCTATTATTCCTCTTATCACTGCTTGCTCAATTGGTGTAATAGTTCTGGGTTTGGGAATTACTTCGCCTTTACCACCTAATAATAATTCTACTAAAGTAAGTGCAAGTTCGGGACTAATTTCCATTATTCCACTTCCATCGGTTCCTTCTATGTCGAACACATAAAGGCAACTGGGATTAGATACCGAGAGAATAAATTCAGAATAAAACAACTGGTCAACTGAAGTTACAGTGATTGAAACTAAATTTTGCAATTTAGAAACTAAATAATAACTTAGTGCTTCAGCAAAATTTTCATGTATTGATTGAAGTGTTCTAACTTGATTTTTGGATATTCGGTTGGGTCTTCGGAAATCGTAATTTGCAACATCAGTTCTATTATATCTGCCAGCAATTACATCTTCGACGTCCATACGCCCACTATTCATTTCTGATAGTAGGCTGTCAATTTCATTCTGGGATAATACATCTGCCATATTTTTATTGTACTATAAACTCAACAATTGCAATTTCTTTTAATTTAGTTTTTTGTTGTCTAAACAATGGTTTTAATTTTTCGATAAATACCTTAGATATTGAATCTCTGGGTATTTGGAGTTCTTCCAATGACATACTTCCAATTTGGCTATTTACTATATTTCGAAGCATGCCATCAAACTTCTTACCAAATGGTGAAAATGAAGTTGCAGTAGCCTCTTTTCCTTCCCCTTCCGGTGGTGCTTCTTCTTCACCAGATTTTTCTTTTATAAAGAACAATCCTAAGTTAATTACAACAAAGTTAGAAGACATTCTTGGGTTGGTGGTTATTCTTCCAGTTTCAAAATATTCAGCATTCTCGTCTGCCACGTATTGACCTTGGGCACTTGGTTCATCTGAATTCTCGTCATTTTCATTAGCTTTATCTTTCGAATTACTGTCCTTTGACCCAATTGGTAATCCCCCGCTAACAATTACATTACTAATTGCTCCCACTTCACTTTTTATTCCTAAAATTAGGAAGAGGTTCACTAAAAGAGCTATTAGCATAATTGCAAATCCAATCAATCCAAAAAGTGGAAACGGTAGTCCACCTTTATCTTTTTTGGGTGCCGCTGGTTCTTGTTTTTGTTCATCAGCCATTTTTATTTCTCATATATCATTACCAATTATATATCGGCAATAATTAATAATTATTGAATACTTTAATTTAGTTCTAAATTCTATGCCAATTTTTTGAAATTTAGGCAATTTTGCCCGGAAGTAGTATCGAAGTTTTTTTGAGTTTATAAGTTGTTAATTATTAGTGTGTTACTTGACTGAATAAAAAGAGTGATTGGATGTTATTTTTTCTCAATCACTCTCAAATTCAATAATATTTCCAATTGGTTTCTATAAATCACTAATAATAGACACTTGGCTATTAATCTACATCACCTTATTTTAGTTTGATAGCCCTTCTTCCTATACTTATATACTCGAAATTTCCATTTTCCATTTCGCTTAATGAAAATAAGTTTCTTCCGTCAAAAATAATATTGTTCTTTAGCAGGCTCTTAATTTTATTGAAATCTGGATTTCTAAATAAATTCCATTCGGTTGTAATGATTAATGCGTCTGCACCAACCAAACAATCATACATGTTTGTAGCATATTCTATGCTATTACCAAACTTAATCTTTGTGTTGTCGGTGGCTTCTGGGTCGTAAACTGAAACTTTGGCACCACTTTCAAGCATCATTTCAATTAACTTAAATGCTGGTGCTTCCCTTGTGTCATCAGTATTGGGCTTGAATGCCAATCCCCAAATAGAGAACTTAAGATTGTGCAAATCTTGGAATCTGTATTTAATTTTATTAAAAAATCTAATTATTTGCCTGCTATTAACCAAATGAGCAGCTTTTACAATTTCTAAAGAAGTATTTGTTTTATCAGTTGAATGAATAAGTGCCCTGACGTCTTTTGGGAAACAAGAGCCACCATACCCTATGCCTGCGAATAAAAATCGTTTTCCTATTCTGGAGTCTGACCCAATTCCTGTTCTTATATTTTCAATATCAGCGCCTACTTCTTCGCAATAGGCGGACAAATCATTCATAAATGAAATTTTGATTGCTAAAAATGAATTGGCAGCATATTTTGTAATTTCGGCTGATTTTTCATCCATAATTATTATTGGGTTACCACTTCTCACAAATGGTTTATATAGGTCTGTCATCATATCGGCGGCTTGTTTGCTTGAAGTTCCTATCACAATTCTTTCAGGCTTTAGGGAATCTTCGATAGCAAAACCCTCCCTAAGAAACTCAGGGTTGGAAATCACTGATAAATTTTTATTCTCCAGGTGTTTATCAAAAATATCATTGACTAATTGCGATGTACCAACAGGTACCGTACTTTTATCAACAATTATCTTATAGTCTGAGTGTTTATTATTTTTGATAATTAGAGCTATATCTTCGGCGACTTTCAATACGTGGTGCAAATCGGCAGAACCATCTTCATTCGGAGGAGTTGGCAAACATAAAAATATTATAGAACTATTTGTAACTGCATATTCCAAATCTGTAGTAAATTGAATTCTGCCATCTCTAATATTATTCTCTAATATCAAACTGAGCCCAGGTTCGTATATGGGCGTTACGCCTTGTTTCAATTTTTCGATTTTACTTTCATCGATATCTACACAAATGACGTTATTTCCCGTATCTGCAAAACAAGCACCCGACACCAAACCTACGTATCCGGTGCCAATAACACTTATATTGTAAGACATAAAAATCCTTAAATATTAAACAGTGAAATTGTAGAATTAATCAGTAGCTACTGTTCCACGTGGTTTAACCACAGACACTACAACTGCATCTGGATTCATATCTGTTTCGAGATTCTCCATATTCAAATCTTTCAAGTACAGACTATCGCCCATATTCAATTGAGTTATGTTTGCTTCGATGAATTCAACAAGATCTT
>CAYUZZ010000277.1:0-3925 GCA_964449505.1 uncultured Hyphomicrobiales bacterium
ATTTTAAAAATGTTGATAAAATTTTAGACCTTGGCGGTGGTAAAGGGGCTTATGCTAAAGCCTTTGCAGAAGCCAAACCAAGTACTGATGTTACTTTATTCGAAATTCCTCAGGTAGCAAAGTATGCCAAAGATAATATTGTAGAATGGGGACTTCGGGATAGAATTAAGGTAATCGAGGGCGACTTTTCTACTGATGATATTGGAAAAGGTTATGATTTGATTTTTATTTCAAGATTGTTGCAGTTATATTCAATTTGGGATAATGTTAAATTATTGCAGAAATGCTTCGACAGTATGAAGTCGGGAGGTACTATTGTTATAAATGATATGATAATTGATGATAGTCGCACATCGCCAGTGCAACATACATTATATTCTATTAATTTACTCGTCAATACCGAATCGGGAGAAGTTTATACCGAAACAGATATTTGGGTAATGCTTAGGGAAGCGTGGTTCAAAAATATTAAAAAAATTGAGACACCTTACGAAACGACTATTATGACAGGTGAAAGATAGTTACATTTTTCTGCGTTTTGCCAGATATTCCCTCATAGCTTTGTCAAATGGCACGGAAGTATCTATCAGGTTATAGTCAATGTTATGGTTGTAGCACTCTCTTTTAATTTTTTCAAGAAACTCCTGTACGGCATCTGAATATGAATACTGGATATGAAATGGGTGAGAAACCATTTCCTCGCCTGTTTCTATATCTTTAAAAGTTGCCCCCTGCCCAAGTTTAAAATCAATTTCTCGGGGGTCTAATATTTGGAATGCCACTACTTCATTGTTACGGTGCCTAAAATGCTTAAGTGCATTTAATACCGAGTCTGCGTCATCAAGGAAATCACTTAGTACAATTACAAGGCTACGGCGATTAACTCTTTCGGCAAGTTTATCAAGTGCATTGGCAGTTTGTGTCTGATTTGACGGTTCGATGGAAGCTAATAATTTGAGTATTTCGTTCAAATAAGAAGGTTTGGAACGCGGTGGTAAATATGTCCGGACATCTGTATCGTAAACAGCAATACCAACTGCATCTCTTTGTTTAATCATAAGAGTAGAAAGTGCAGCAGTCAGATAAATAGCATAATCAAATTTTGAAATATTACCTTTGGAAGCATATTTCATCGAACCGCTACTGTCTATGGCAATCATCGTTCTTAAATTAGTTTCCTCTTCGTACTGCTTAACATAATATTTATCTGTACGGGCAAAGACCTTCCAGTCAATATTTTTTGTTTCATCGCCAGGCCGATATTGTCTATGCTCTGCAAATTCAACGCTAAAGCCATGATAAGGGGAACGGTGTAATCCTGTAATAAAGCCCTCTACCACTAATCGTGCAATTAACTCAAGATTAGACATCTGTGCAACTGTTTCAGGCAATAAATATTTTCGGTAATCATTCATCAGTCAATTGACGTAATCAATAAGTTAATATTAATTTGTATTGTTTGCCACATCAGCAATATGCGATAATTCTTCCTTAGTCAAGCCTGCCGTGCAGGGTAGGCAATAACGGGAATTTAGGATATGTTTTTCTTTTATCATATCGTGCGGATTCCAACCATTAAATAAACTGAAGCCAAGTACTCCTTTCTTCATTATGCTGTTTTGGTAATTCCTTATATTGTCGGTTTTGACTGGAAAACCGACTAATGCCTGTGAACAATATGCGGACTCGTCTTTTAATAAAAGTTTGGATTTATCAATATTATTAAATAAGAATTTCGCATTATTAATGGCAATATTGCTGACTTTTTTTAGGTCAAATTTATTTACTTCAGTTTGAATTATGCTATCGGCGGTAAAATTAATTTTCCAATTGCTGATTGATTCATTCGAGAAATCATACCTATAATTGAAAAATTTCAAATATAATTTAAGAGTGAGCCAATTATGTTTACTGAATAAATTTGAAGCGAACAAATTAAATCTCCTTTGCATAATTTTTTGAAGATGACTCTCGGTATTATAATGGTCGTAATCATAATTATCAAATACTTCGTTGTTTTTGTAATCAAGAATAATACCACCATACGGGAGGGCGCAAAGTTTGTATAATGAATATAGTTCTGCATCAAAATTAACTGAATATGGCTTTGGAGGCAAAGTAAGAGCTCTGTCGTCAATTATTCGCATTCCCTTGTCTGACATGTCTTTCAGAAGTTCGATATTCAGTTCATTATACAAGCCAAAGTGATGAATATAATGGAAAATGGTTTCTTCGTCACAATCAAAAGCCCTATTAGGTAGATTTAATTCGTTGTCCAATGAATAAATCTTTATTTTTACGCCAGATTCCTTATATGGAAGATAAGCTCCCGTTGCGCAATAGTCTGGTAAATAAACCTTCTTGATACTATACCTATTGATATATTGATAAAGTGCTTGCCTTGCCAAGGTAAATACCCTAAACCTTGCTTGTGTCGATGGATTGTAATCTGAATAATACTTAATTTTGGGCTGATGATAAATCATAAAGAATTACAAAATTTTAAATTGGAACAATATTATAAATAAAATTAAACAGAAACTTTTAGATAAGCAAGTCCAAAAATAATAATCCCGCCCGGGGGGATGGACGGGATTATGATAAGGGTGTTTCCTCTGCAAAAAAAATCAGTTACCCTTTTTAGTCATATCTTTTATCACCATTGTAACAACGCCCCAGATATCGAGTTTATCGCCTGAATGTATCATAATGGGCATATAATTCTCATTCTCTGCTATCAGCATCGTTTCCTTATAGGAATAATTCAACCTTTTTACTGCTAATTTGTTGTTAATGGCAGCTATCACAATATCACCATGTTTTGCTTTCTTACTTTTATCAACCAACAAGGTATCACCAGAATCAATTCCACAGCCAGTCATAGAATCTCCACGAACTTTTATCAAAAATGGAGTATCGGGAATTTTGAACAATCTTTCTGTGATGTCCATTTCCTCTTTTAAAACTTCCAAAGAATGTGGTTTCCTGAAATTGTATTTGCTACTTTTTTTAAAATCTAAATTATCATAACTATAAAAGCCTTTGCCAGACTCATTTTCTAAGATTGTACTTTCAAACATTCTAATCATTAGGTTAATTAAACATAAATACATTTCAATATTATCCAATAACGTGCCAATTAATTATGAATAATCAATATTACTGATCTGTAATAAAAATTTTGTTAAAGTAAATCTATTGGCTTGCAATTCGTTAATACTTGTTGTTTAATAAATTTTTCAGTAATTAATAAAATGAAGTTATTAAGAATATTTTTCCCTTTAATAATAATAATTAATATTGATACACTTTTTTCTCAATCACTTTTTCAAACAGATAATCTCGACTTCGAGAAAGGAAGAGTTGGGGGTGACGCCATCAGCTGGGTGTTTCCCAAAAGTCTCGAAAAATTGGGTTATAGTGCCTTTCTGACTGACTCTATAAAGCATTCTGGTGAATTATCTTTTGTGATAAATAATCCTCACTCACCTGATTATGAAGCAACTGATGGTGATAATAATTACTGTACTGTTTATCAGACCATCGAGCCTTATTATTACAGAAATAAAAAAATCAAATTTAGTGTCTTTGCAATTTTGGATACCAAGTCAGAAAAAACTAAAGGTGAAATATGGCTATTGGCTCGCAAGGGCAAAGATTCTATACTTCTTAACTTAATCAATACTGATTCTCCAATACTAAACAGAAATTGGACAGAGTATTCGATGGAGGGTATAATTCCAGAACAAACTACCGAGCTGCGTTTTGGGGTTTTATTGCATGGTTCGGGACGTTTATTTATTGACAACGTTAAGTTGGAAATAATTAATCCGCCAGATGTTATTATTCAAACAAGTGTAAAAATTAATCAGGATTATATTAATAGTATCAACTCACTTGCCAAGGTATATTCTTCAATTAGATA
>CAYUZZ010000278.1:0-3910 GCA_964449505.1 uncultured Hyphomicrobiales bacterium
TCTAAGATACCTAATCTGATAACATACATATTGATGAAAGCAAACAGTGGGTTAATGATTAAATTTATGATATTTGCCTTTCTACCAGAACTAAAATACTTATCTGCTCCCAACGAGGCATAGTAAATAGTCTTTTCGTAATGATGAAATATGTTTTTATATGAGTAATGTATTAATTTACCATTTAGCGTCCCACGATCGCCATTTGCACTTAGATATTCATGCACCACGCCACCCATCCATTCTGGATTAGAACTCCTATGTACCATTCTTAATTGTTTATCTGGTTGCCACGCATAATTCAGTACTTTTCCAAGATAAAAAGTATAACGTTTTAAATAATATGCTCCATATTTATTGTTGAGAATCACTTTGCGTATATCGCCAATCATATTCTCATCTGGAATTTCGTCAGCGTCTAATAGTAATAACCAATCATATTTGCAATTTTCAAGAGCAAAATTTTTTTGTTTAGCAAATCCCAACCACTTTTGTTGAACAACATCAGCCTCAAATTGATGGGACACTTCAATAGTCTTATCCGTGGAACCGCAATCGACAATAACAATCTGAGAAACAAAAGAATAAAGTACTGGAAGCAATTTTTTTAAATTTTCCTCTTCATTTTTTGTTATTATTGCAACTGATAGTTGTAATTTTTCCATATTTGTATTCTAAATAAAATTAAAATACAAAAAAAATATATGGTTTTGACAAAAGAATCACTTTTAAACTTGAAAAGAATCGCAATTATAAGGACAGATAAATTGGGCGATATGGTATTAACATTGCCTATGGTAAGGATTTTAAAACAAATTAATCCTAATTTTCGAGTTTTTATTATTGCTTCCAAATATACCGAACCCTTGTTAATTCATCAAGAATTAATTGACCGTTATTATTTTATTAATGAGGAGAAAATAAATCGTATAATTAAAACAAATGATATAGAAGCAGTTTTTTTTCCACGTGCTGATTTTGGGGAAGCAATACAAGCCTTGACTGGTGGAGCTAAGCACAGAATAGGCACAGCTTATAGATTCTTTAGTTTTTTATATAATCAAAAAATTTATGAACATAGGAAAATATCAAAATTTCACGAAGCCGAATACAACACCAGAATGATAAGTTCTATTACAAACGAACAATATAAAACTGAATTATTGAGACCTTATGTAGAACAGCTTCATATCCAAAAATTATCTCAATTTTTCGATATTCCATTTGTCATTTTGCATCCAGGTTCTGGTGGTTCTGCCAGGGACTTACCCATAGGGAAATGGAAATTGATTGCAAAAGAAACTTTAAGGAAGGATTTTAACATTATTATCACTGGAACAGAGAATGAAAAGTATCTGTGTGACGAAATTTCAAGGATGGATAAGAAAATAATTAATCTTTCGGGCAAACTAAACCTGAGTGAACTGATAGCACTAATTAGCAAGACGGAACTTTTATTTGCTAATTCTACGGGAATAATACATATTGCAGCCTCATTAAATATCAAAACAGTAGGTTTTTATCCAAATTCACCTTTTATTGGAGCTGAAAGGTGGAAACCATATTCAGATAATTGTTTAATTATCAAGCCCACAAGTGGCGATGATATGAATCTGATAGCTGATAATGATATGTTGTTGTCCATCTCTAATTTTTTGAATAGCTTATAGTTGGGGAGGAGTAAAATAGAAATATTATATATAAAAGGTGTGGGACCCTTTAGGGCAAAAATCCTTGCCGAATGCGGTATTAAGGATGTAGATGATTTAATCAACTATTTCCCGAGATCATATATTGACAGGTCTGTGCTGAAGAATATTAGAGCGTTAAAAGAAAGTTTGATGTTTTCTAAGGAACTCGTCGAGATTCCCGAATTAGGTGAATTTAAAATAAGTAGTGAAGTATCGGTGATTGCAAGAGTTATTGCCAAGCGTTTACATTCTTTTGGCAAAAAGGAAATGTTGAAACTTACAGTAAGCGATACAAGTGATGAGCTGTCGGTTATTTTTTGGAATAAAGCAAAGTATTTTGATAAAGTTTATAATGTAGGTGATTTACTTATAATTAGTGGAGTACCCGAATTTGATAAATTCAAGAAATTAAGTTTTACTCATCCCGATATTGATGTAATTGATAAAGAAGACGAGGAATTATTTAAATCAGGCACAATTCTACCTAAATATAAGATTTCCGACAAAATGTTGAAGGGTAAAATTTCTCAAAAAATAATGCGGACTATTCTTAGAAATTTATTTGATAGCCAACGATTTAGTATTCTAGAAACACTTCCCCACTACATCCTAAGTGATAATCAATTACAAAGTCTTGAAGAGTCGGTTCTTAATTTACACTTTCCAACCAATAGAGACTTATTAGATGCTTCTTTAAAGAGAATGAAATTTGATGAGATATTTTATTATTCTCTAAATGTTTTATTGATGAAAACCTATATACAAAATCAATATCCTGGAATTGTGATTACTGAGAAAAGTAAATCTGCAAGACTATTGTATGATAAGTTACCATTTGAATTAACTAAAGATCAAAAGAAGGCTTTGAAAGAAATTGCTGCTGACTTTAGCTCTGGCAAGCCTATGAACAGACTTCTGCAGGGCGATGTAGGTTCGGGAAAAACCATTGTGTCGATATTTTCGATTTTAATGATTCTTGACGCAGGTTTTCAATGCTTGATTATGGCACCTACAGAAATACTTGCCGAACAGCATTTCAAAAGTATATCTAAATTTTTGATAGATTTTGATTTTGAAGTATTGTTACTTACTGGAAGTACATCTGCAAAATTAAGGAAAGAACATTTCGAAAAAATATCTTTGGGCAAACGGACAATCATTGTTGGAACTCATGCTTTATTTCAAAGTGAAGTCAAATATACTAATTTAGGCTTAATCATTATCGATGAGCAACAAAGATTTGGGGTTCAACAAAGATCTGATTTGATTGTAATGGGTCGTAAATCATTTCAGAATGAGTCTATGAATCCACATATCTTGGTTCTTTCTGCAACGCCTATTCCCCGAACACTAAGCATGACCATTTATGGTGATTTGGATATATCATTAATCAAAACCATGCCAAAAAATAGGAAACCCATTATAACACGTGTCGGATACGAGAGTAATAGAGCACAGATATATGATTTTATTAGGAATCAAATAAATAAGGGTTACCAATCTTTCATAATATATCCTTTTGTAAATAAATCTGAAAAACTTGAATTCAAAGCAGCTACCGATCATTTCGAATCGTTGGCAAATGAAATTTTTCCTGAGTTTAAATTAGGATTAGTACATGGGCAAATGAGCGGGGCAGAAAAGGATATGGTAATGAACGCTTTCCTGAAAAAAGAATACCACATTCTTGTCGCTACAACAGTAATAGAAGTTGGAATTGACATAGCAAATGCAAATCTTATTCTGATTGAAGATGCACATAAATTTGGATTATCACAACTGCACCAGTTGCGTGGCAGAGTAGGTAGATCGGATTTACAATCTTATTGTTTCTTGATGACCAAAGACTATGTAAAATACTTTATTAACAAGAATGATGATGAACTAAGTGAGGCACAAACTTCTGTTATCAGACTTAGAACCATGCAAAACACAACTGATGGATTTGAAATTGCCGAGGTGGATATGCGACTTCGCGGCCCGGGAGACATTCAAGGGACGCAGCAGAGTGGACAGCCCATTTTTCAAATTACCAACCTTAGTAAGGACGGACAGATTCTGCATGCTGCTCGAGCCGCAGCAATTGACCTATTGTCTGATGATCCCAAGCTTGAAAAGCGAGAGAATGCGCTCACAAAACATCATTTGGTGAAGCAGATGAAAGACCGCCCGAATTTGGCTCAGGTTTCGTAGGGGTTTGCCGGGGCAATCCCGAATGA
>CAYUZZ010000279.1:0-3909 GCA_964449505.1 uncultured Hyphomicrobiales bacterium
CAAATTAAGTTGCAAAAATATTATCAAATTGACGATACTGCCAAAAATGGATATTTGGTTTCAGCGAATAATAAATTATTTATTTCTAAGGATTACATCTCTAATTATTGGGAACCCATTTCAAGATTCGACAGAATAAACGAAGTTCTATCTTTAGAGAAGCCCCATAACGTTCCGAGAGCTAAATATCTGCAAAACGATTTATTATCCCCCTATGCCAAACAACTTTTAAAAATTTGTTTACCCATAATTATTGATAAAAAAATACTATTAAACAGTCTGGAAAAACAAGCACTAAATAAATTGTGTCGATGGAACTACATTCTTTCTTCAAAAGATAATACATCTTCAGTTTATACTTTATTTTTCTATAATTTGCTAAAGTGTACTTTCCAAGATGAACTCGGTGATAAATTATTCTCTGAATATACTTTCATAAGTAGTGTATCCACCAGAAAAATTTTTGAATTGATTGATGAAAACAAAAGCAATGTATTTGATAATGTCCGTACCAAAGAAATTGAAAATAGAAATTATACAATTTTTATTGCATTTAAAAATGCAGTAAAACAGGGTACTCAATTATTCGGTACCGACGACATAAGCAAGTGGAAATATGGGTTAATTCACACCATCGAGCCCGAACATATTCTTAGTAGGAATAAATTCATCAAAAATGTGTTCGAAATTGGAAAATATCCCATAGGCGGCAATAATACTACAATTCTAAATACTGACTGGAACTATAGCGTACCATTCTCAAGTGTTGTTTATCCATCAGTTAGGTTTGTATGCGATTTGTCGGATACAAACATTTACTTTTCACTCCCAGGGGGCGTTTCCGGTAATCCTCAGAATAGCAATTTTAAAGATCAATTTCAATTATGGTTAAATGGAGGATATATCAGTATATCTTTATCAAAAAACCCCAATTCTAATTTTAAATTAAAAACACTTATCAAAAAAAAGAAATAGTCATCAATCGAAAATAGTACCATTGTTTAATAAATTTTTGGGATCGAATTTTAATTTTATGTTTTTCATTTCATCAACTAATTTTTTGCCATACATTTTAATTAGATACTTCTTTTTGAGTTTCCCAATTCCATGTTCGGCAGAAATAGTTCCACCAAGAGATAATGACAAATCTATAACTTTGTCATAAATGTTTAAGGCTTGTGCGTATTCATCATCATCTTTGCAGAAAATATTAGCATGAAGGTGGCTATTTCCAATATGCCCAAACACTACTTTTTGTAATTGAATTGCATCAAATTCATTAGAGTAATAATTAAATAAAATATCAAATTTATCAGCTGGCACAGCCGTATCCAAACCAACCTTCTTTTGAGAGTTGTTAGTCAAATTCTCGTAAACCTGCAGTGGTAGCTCGTGACGGAATTCACGGAGATTTTCGTGCTCATTATCATTAAGAGCTATCCATGTAGAATCAGCCAATTTAGAATAATTTTGAATAATAGCATACCATTTATCTAAAATACTATCTTCATTTTCAAGATGATATTCTTGCTCAAACCAAATTGCTCCAATAGCATTATATGGAATTTGGGGGTATTTTGGACGGAGTAAATTTAATGAGTTAACATCAAAATACTCGATTAATCTCGACGATATATCATTGACAGATTCAATGGGTATTTTATTATTATTGATACTTATATTTCTAATTAATTTGGTAAATTCAAGCAATTTTGAATTGTCATCAAAATAAATTATTCCCCCCAACAAGTTAGCAGGTTTATTTAACAACTTTAATTTAATTTTGCTAAATAACCCTAAAGTACCCTCTGACCCAATAAACAAATCGAGCAAATCCATGTTCTTTTTCAAATAGAATCCAGATGCATTTTTAATATTCGGCATTGGTAGGTCTGGAATGTCAAATTTAATCTTTCTGCCACTATTGGTTATGAATTCAAATTTATCACCAACAGCCAAGTATTGTCCTCTCTCTATGCTAATTTTATCGCCATCAGGTAGTATAACATCAAGCCCAATAACCCAATTTCTATATGCACCATACTTGAAAGTTCTTGCTCCAGAAGCGTTAGTGGCAACATTACCACCAACAGAAGCATTAATTTCTGTAGGATTAACAGGGAATAATTTGTTTGCCCTATTAAGTTCATAATTCAATTCTGCAAGTGTTGTTGCTGGTAATACGCTTACGTAATCATCTTCTAATTCCACAATACCTTTCAGCAATTCAGTGGATAAAACAGTACCGCCGTTTGGTACTCTCGAACCTGTAATCCCTGTTCCAGCACCAGCAATTGTTAGAATTTGATTTGCAAGATAGTTTTCTTTAAAAAATTCTTCCAACTCCTTCACATTTTCGGGTAACAAAACTTTTTCTGCACTACCCATCATATTTGAGGAATCGTATGTATAGGGAAAAATTAGATCAATTTCATTTTTAATAATCATTGTGGTTCCAATTAAAATATGTGTGACGATTTTGAACAAGAAATGTGTTTTGAATATTTATTTTGTTTTATTGTTACGAAAATAGTATAAAATAACATATTAATATTTCAAAATGATTAAATTCATTTTTTATTCTGTCAAAATGCATTATATTTGTTGTAGTTTTTTATTATAATGTGAAATAATTATCATAAAATGAACTTAAATAACAATTAAAACGAGGAAATTATGCCTGAAGTAATGGATCGATACTTTAAAATAATGGAGGAACTCGATTACTTTTCGACAGATGCCAAAGGGCAAGGTAAAACAATCATTCAAGTTGGCTCTGCAACTTGCGAAAATGCCGCCGGAGCAGAATTGGTAAAGCGTGAATTTCAGAAATTAATTGACGCCTCCGGCAGAAACGATATAATCATCAAACAAACTGGTTGTACAGGACGTTGTGCACAGGAACCAATTGTTGGAGTTTTTGCGCCTAACACTTTTCCAGTTAAATACCAAAAAGTAACTGTTGACAAGGTATCAGAAGTTTTTCAAAAGCACATACTTGGTGGCAATCCCATACCATCATTGATGCTTGACAAAAAGACAGACAAACTTTACAAACATGTAATTACATTTTGCGAAACAAATTATGAGAAAAGACCTGATCACATTGAACTTAGCGACTTATTCCAATTTAAGTTAAACGAAAATGGAGTGCCTTCTGATGATGTTAGAATTCTGAAAGGTGGCAATATAGGGCTATCAAAATTTGAGGATGATGATAAGCATGCTTTGATGATTATATTTCCCGAAAATGTAATTTATCGTTACAAAACAGAAGAGGCTATGGATGAGATTATAAAAGATCATATTTTGAACAACAAAAGATGTGAAAAATACATCATTCATACTGAGAAATTAACAGAAGAATACATGAGATTCTATGGAGATGTTTCGTTCTTCAACAAGCAAACCAGAATTACTTTAAGGAATTGCGGAATAATTGACCCTGAAAATATAGTAGATTATATTCATGCTCAGGGATTTAAAGCACTTGCCACTATTCTTGATAACAACGATAGAAATTGGATCATTGATGAGATACTTGCATCTGGACTAAGAGGTAGAGGCGGCGGTGGTTTCTCAACAGGTCAAAAATGGAGAAACACTGCTACTTTGTCGGAAGACCCAATAAAGTATGTAATTTGTAATGCAGACGAAGGCGATCCAGGTGCATTTATGGATAGAAGTGCACTGGAAGGAGACCCATTTTCAATGGTAGAAGGAATGACTATCGGAGCCTATGCAGTCGGGGCAACAAAGGGATTTGTATATATCAGGGCTGAATATCCACTTGCAATTAAAAGAATAGAAAATGCCATCAAGATTTCCAGAGAGAATGGTTTTTTGGGAAATAATATTTTGGGTAGTAATTTTAATTTCGATATCGAAATAAGATTAGGTGCAGGAGCA
>CAYUZZ010000280.1:0-3907 GCA_964449505.1 uncultured Hyphomicrobiales bacterium
GACGACAAAAGGCACCACGAAATCAATTTAGCTTTCAATGTTAAAATTAATAAAATAGATTTTAGAAAGGTTGCATTATCAAACGGTGAACAAGACACTATAAAGATGGAAATTACAATTAATGACTCAATTCCTTTCTTTGAAGGTAATGTATATTTTAAAATAATCCAAAGTGCAGATAATTTCAAGAATTTAGAAATTATCGAAATTCCATATCAGTTGGAAAGTGATTCCAAGTTCAACGTTGCTCAATATTTCGATGAAAATATTAGTTATACATGGTTAGATGCAGCAAGTCCGTCAAAGTTTTCTTTTTGGGCTATTGGCAAAGAAAATACTTCTAACAGAGGTGTCGTTTTTTCTTTCGGGAAATATGGAACTATCCCATCTTTTTCTAAAATACCAACAGCAATATACCCATTTAATGAAAATAAAGCATTTATTGCCTTTTATCAACAAAATCAAGGTGATTTTTCGGAGTTGACTCTTACTGAAAATGGTGGTTTTAATGTTCAAGTAATCGACAAACCATTAGCAAAAATCAATGAATTATATTTTTTTGATGCTTTGAATGGGATTCTTCTTGGTTCAGCCTACAATGGTTATTATGGAATTAGGTTAACAAATGATGGCGGTAAAAGCTGGAAAATTAATCCACAAGTACAGTTGATTCAAGATGAAGAGATTTTAGATGCAACTTTCCAAAAAAGTGGACTTATAACGGCTTTTACAAATGGAAATAAAGTAATGGTTTCTGAAGATTTTGGTTATAATTGGAAAGTTTTTGGAACCCCTGCAAGTAGTCAGATAAAATCCATTTTGGGTATTAATAATGATTCAATTCTTATATTTATTTTCGATAATATTGAACAGAAGTATTTTTCTTATTTAACTACTAACAATGGAAACAGCTGGCAAAAACAAGGGTATTTGATAAGTAATTTTGTGATGCAATGTTTTAACCCCGATAGTAGTAATTCAATATATTGTCAATGTAGGAATGGTGAAATAATTAGCTCCGATGATTTGGGTAAATCATGGAGATACATTCTTACTAAAGATTATTTATTTAAATCCATTGATGTATCTGCGAATTTTATCGATGATTGCGGAATTAGACTTTGGCAAATTGGAGATGATTTATCGTTTACTGATTTTATTGCAAATTATAAAAACGAAATTAAAGTATTGCAAATTGAAGGGAACGAATTAATCAGCTTTGATACTTTAGATATTAATAAATCCAATGAGAAGATATTATTCCTAAGCAATAATGGCAATGCAATTGTTCGTATAAGCGGTGCTTATTTGAAGAATACTTACAAGGAAAGTAATTTCCAAATAATTAAACAGTTTCCCGATAAAATTAAACCTTGCGAAATATACGATGCTAAAGTACAATTTAATCCAACAAGCCATGGATTTAAAGAGGATACTTTAGTAATATTATATAACAATGCTCTCGATACCCTTACTTATGAATTAACAGGTTTTGGGAATGACACTCAAATATCAGTAAAATCATCTAATACTAACAAGATATTATTATTTCCAAATCCCGCTGAGAATTTTCTAATAATAAGAGGTCTAAAAGAGGAAACTAAATGTAATATTAAGATTTATAGTATGCTTGGAATATTAGAAAAGCAATACAATTTCCAATCAAATTCATTAGACTACATATTATCCCTTGAGGATATATCAGCAGGTCTGAAGATAGTTAAAATTAGACATGATGATATTTTTGAAATAAAAAAAATAATGATTTCAAAATAAATCAGTAAAAACAGTAAAAACAGTTAAATTATTAACTCACCTCTAACTATCCTTTGAATTGTTTCGGGATATAGCTTATGCTCCAAAGTAAGTACTCTTTTAGCAAGTTCTGAAGGTGTATCTTCTTTAAAAACAGGACATTTTGCTTGTGCCAGTATTTTACCCTTATCATATTCCGAATCCACCAAGTGAATGGTTACTCCGCTTTCCTTTTCGCCAGCTTTAATTACAGCATTATGAACATTCATACCAAACATACCGTCACCTCCATAATTGGGAAGCAATGCAGGATGAATATTCAAAACCTTTCCATTTACACTATGTATAATTTCAGTGGGAAGTAGTTTCATATAACCAGCTAAAATAATTATATCAGCTTTATGATAATTAATAATCCTTAGTAATTCATCTTTATAATCTGTAAAATCAGGGTGAGTTTTGCTGCTAACATGATAAGATGGAATATTTTCTTTCTTTGCTCTTTCCATTGCAAAACAATTCGAATTATTAGTAATAAAACACACGATATTGGCAAACAAAGAACCATTATTAACCGAATCAATAATTGATTGCATATTCGAACCAGAGTGGGAAGCAAAAATTGCTAAATTCAGTTTATTCATTCTATATTATTTTATCTTCAATTTATGAAAAATCTAAAGCTCTAAAATAAATATTTTGCAATATTTATTGAGAATTATTCTCAATGAACTTTTAATTTCTCTAACTTCCAATGAAAAAAATATATTTACTTGATGGAATGTCTTTAGTATTTAGAGCTTATCACGCACTGGGACAAGCCAATTTAGTTTCTCCCGATGGAATGCCAACTTCAGCAATATTTGGCTTTACAAACATTATCACTTCTCTTATCGAAAAAGAAAAACCCGAATATTTATCGATAGTATTCGATAGAAGCGAACCTACTTTTCGGCATGATTTATATCCGGAATATAAAGCAAATCGTGATGCATTTCCAGAAGATTTATCCTTGCAAATGCCATATATCAAAGAATTGATAGATTTACTATCCATTCCAAGATACGAAATAGCCGGCTATGAAGCAGACGATATTATTGGCAGTATTGCAAAGCAGTATTCTTCCAAAGAATTTATTACATATTGCATTACATCTGATAAAGATTATTATCAGCTGGTAGATGAAAATATAAAAATTTTAAAACCAGGCAGTAGAGGTGAAGATTTTATCTTTGTTGATTATAACCAAGTTTATGAAAAATTTGGTGTTACTCCCGACAAGGTAATCGACGTAATGGCATTAATTGGTGATTCGGTAGATAACATACCTGGAGTAAAGGGTATCGGAGAAAAAACAGCGATACCACTTATTCAGAAATTTAGCACTTTGGGAAATCTTTATAAAAATCTTGCAAATATTGACAAAAAATCAGTTCTGGCAAAACTTGAAAATGATAAAGATATGGCATATTTATCCAAAACGCTCGTTACTATCAAAACTGACATTAATCTTGAATTAAGTGTAGATAAATTAAAAGTTGGTAAACCAAATTATGAAAAATTGGACCTTTTTTTCCAAAAAGTTGGCTTTAATACTATCCGTTTGAGATGGAAAGAAAAATCAGCCAAAGAAACAATAACTAATCCGGACCAATTCTCGGAAACAATTAACATCTCAGCACCAATAGAAAATACAATTGATTCAACAATCAATACTTTGAGTAATTCCGACAAAGATTACCAGTTTATTAACAGTTTTGAAAAATTAGAAAACTTAATAGAAAAGATAAACTCATCAAAACTTATTTCATTTGATTTAGAAACTGATTCATTAAATAGAAATCTTTGCGAAATAGTGGGAATCGCAATTACAGACAAGGAAAATTGCGGTTATTATATTCCGACCGAAATAGTTGGGGAGTTCGGTAATATTAATTCTTACGATTTGTTTTCTAAGGCGAGCAACGAAGCGAAATGGAAAGATTCGCTTGGTACAATACAGGTTTTAAAATTACTAAAACCCATTCTTGAAAATGAGAATATTGGTAAATGTGGACAGAATGCTAAATTTGATATGTACATTTTAAAACGATTTGGCATTGATGTTTCCCCTTTGGTTTTTGATTCAATGATTGCATCATATTTGATAAAT
>CAYUZZ010000281.1:0-3898 GCA_964449505.1 uncultured Hyphomicrobiales bacterium
CCGCCATGGTATTCATTCACCCTTCGTTTACGAATTGCTTGATACTGTGGTGTAATAATATGTTTATTGCTTTTTTTTCGATAGAGATCTATTTTTCTTTAATAGCTAATTAAATTATTTTTGATCTACTTTCAATTATAAAGCCTTTTTATTAACACTGCCTAATCACCTTTTTCTTTTCCAAATTTATTTGAATCCGAATAATATCCATATTGATGAGAAATTTAAAATATTTTATCAAAGAGTCTAATTATGCACAAAGTAATATTTTAAATCGTTTTAGTGTTTGTATATTTTAACTATAAAAAGGAACAAAAAATGAGTCAGAAAATAAAAATCGAATTTCAGCATTTTGAAGGATGTCCCAACGGACCAAAATTATTGAATAACTTAAATGAAGCAATCAAGGGTATCGAGGACAGAATTGATTTTATTGAGGAAATTGTAGATTCTCCTGAATTAGCAAAGAAATACAATTTCAGAGGCTCCCCCACTATTTTGGTTGATGGCAATGACATCGAGGGAATGCCCATGCCTGAAAATCCTTCTCTTTCGTGCAGATTCTATTCAAACGGTATTCCAAATTCTGCATTTATTATACAATATTTAGGAACTGTTTTGAAGGAAAAAAATTTATAGATGCAGTTGAAATAATTTGAAATACAAAATCTTTTGCTATAATTGGAGCTTTAGTAAAAGAAGACAGTTAAGGATATAAATTAATTAAAAATCTTACTGATGTAGGATATAAAGTGTATCCGATAAACCACAAATACCCAGAAATTTATGGTATAAAAACTTATCAAGGACTTGGCGAATTGCTTGATACACCAGATAATATTGTATTTGCTATATCCCCCGATAATAATTTGAAATCTTTGGAAAACTTGAATATTGATAAAGCTTTTGTATTTGGTTTCCTCCTGAATGTTGGAATGATGAACTTATCGCAAAAGCGAAAGAAATAAATATACAGATACTGAAAGATAAATGCCCGTTAGGAACTTATTTGAAATTATTTATCACAAAATAAAATACTTGATTTTTTTTAAAAATATATTTAGGATGTTATCATTTTTTTGCTTAGCTTTGTTAGTGAGTGATTACTTAATTATAATAAAAATATACAATGATAAGAGAAACTACAGAGATAAGACAAGAACAAATTAAAAAGGCACTATTAGAACTAATTGCCGAGCAGGGTCTGCACAATGTTTCTACCAGAAACCTTGCACAGAAAATAGGATTATCCGAAGGGGCAATATTCCGCCATTTCAAAACAAAACGGGATATAGTAAAAGGAATCATGGATGATGTTGATGATGTTTTAGTAGCAAAATTGAGGGATATTGTTCTTAGTCCAATAAAAGCTGAGCAAAAAATGTTCGATTACCTTTGTGCAAATGTTAAATATCTAAAGGAAAATCGTGGTATAACAATTTTGCTCTTTTCTGAAGCAACACATCTTGGGGATAATGAACTTAAAGAAAAGCTTGGTCAAATTTTATTTGAACAGAAACAATTTATTATTAAAATAGCAAAGCAAGGAGTTAATGAAGGCGTCTGGGACAGCAATATAAATCCTGAGGATTTTGCTACTATTTATATGGGCATACCCATTACTTTTAATATTGAGTTTGTATTAAACAAAAGCAATTTAAAAACTGAAAATTTTTGTAAAAGAATGTATGCAATAATTTTAAAAGCATTAAAAAAATAATTTTGTTTGATTTTAAAGTGAGTAAGTGATTACTCAATTAATGGGAGGATGTTATGGAAAATTCTAAAAAAAAGATAGTTGTATTAGCCTGTTCTGGTGCATCCAACACTGGCGAATATTCAGATAAGATTTCAAGAAAGCTAATGTCTGAAGGAAATGCAAAAATGTTATGTCTTGCAAGATTTGCCATTGATAAAAAATTCGCAGAGAAATCAAAGCAAGAACTCGATGCATTAGGTGATTCTGGTAAAATAATCATTATTGACGGCTGCCCGATAAATTGTGCAGAATTAATAATGAAAGATAGCGGATTTAACGATTATCAACATATTAACACAACAGATTTTGGAATAATCAAAGGAAAAACACCAGTAACTAATGAGAAAATTAATGAAATTATAAACTATATAATAAAGGAAAATTAATCATGTTTGAATTACCAGAATGGACTTTTGAATTTCACGGACATAGATGTCCTTTTATGCCTATCGGATATAGGATGGGCGATTTAGCGTTGCGGCTTATAGGAGTCGAAAAAAGTTTAGACCACCAGATGCATGTTTTTTCTGAAATGGGAATTGGACACCCACAAGGTTGTATGCAAGATGGAATTATGTCTTCAACCGGAGCTACTTTCGGCAAAGGAATGATTGAAAAACTATACTATGGTAAAGTAGCCGCAATATTTTGGTATCCTGGTAAAAAGGATGCTGTAAGGATTGCATTAAAAAATGAATTTCAAGATAAATTGGCTCCTCACGAATTCTTTAAATACCGCAAGCAAGGAATTGAACCTTCGGCAATACCTGAGGATGTGCGACTTGATATTATTAATATGGTTTTGAATGCTACTGAAGAGGAGTTGTTTAATACAACTATAATCCCAGATTTCAAATATGAACCAGTAAAAGGTTCGTTCAACAAAGCAAAATGCGAAATCTGTGGCGAGTATGTTTTTGAAAGATACTTGCGTGTAAAAGATGGAAAGAAAGTTTGTGTTTCTTGTTCAAGCTACAAGAAAAATGAGTTCTCAGTTGAACTACCAAAAATCTAGTATTTAATAATCTAAAATAATAAAATAGGAATAAAAAAATGAGTTCTAATAAAAGAGAAATGAAGGTATTAATTACCGGTGAAAGTGAAAATCTAATTAAAATAAAGGTAAATTATGTGGTTAACAAACTCAGAAGAAGCAAAAGAAGAATCTTTAAAATCGCACAAACCGATTCTTCTACAATTTGAAATGGATGGATGTGGCGGATGTAAAAAATTATATGCTGAAACATATTCTTCTCCAAATGTTAAAGAAGAAATGAACGAATGGTTTGTACTTCTGAAACTTGATTTAATTAAAAACAGGGAAATCAGAAAAGAACTATCTGCATACTGGACTCCTTCATTTTACTTTTTGGATAGTAATGGCAAATCTCATTTTAATTTTAATGGATATTTGCCAGCAGATGAATTCCGGATTATCCTTAGGCTTGGATATGCAGAATCAATGATGCCAAAAGGTAAATATGCTGAAGCAATTCAAGTAATGAGCAAAGGGATTGAGCAATTTAAAGGTAACCCATTACTCCCAAAACTTTTAACTCAAAATGGTATAGCCAATTATATTAAGACTAAAGACAAAAGTGCATTTATGAAAATAATGAAAGATATAAAGATTAAATATCCTGAAAGTCTTGAATCAAGAATGTATTTCTGGGATGATTAGGGAATAAAATATGTTATACGCAATAGTGGCTCTTGTAATATTTTTAGCATCATTTCTGTTTGCAATGTTGGGTCTTGGTGGTGGTATGGTGTATGTGCCCGTTTTAAAATGGGCTGGTTTTTCAGTAAAAGATGTTGCCATTCCCTTGGGTTTATTACTTAACGGACTTAATACGCTTTTGGCATTGATTCCTTTTGCAAGAAAAAAATTAGTTGACTGGAAAGGCGGAATGGCGATGGCAGTTTCCGCTTTAATATTCGCACCTCTTGGAGCTTATTTGGCAAAATATGTACCTACTGAAGCATTAATGATTGTTTTTGCAATTGCTGTTATTATTGCGGCAATTAGGATGATTTGGACTTCGAAACAAGCAGAACCGGAAGAAAAAATGCCTTTAAAGAAACGGTCAATTATTGGAATCGGTGTAGGCGCTTTTGCCGGGTTGATTGGTGGTTTGC
>CAYUZZ010000282.1:0-3898 GCA_964449505.1 uncultured Hyphomicrobiales bacterium
TACCAAAAATATTGATTAAGTCAACAGCCTTTTAATTTTATAAGATAATTTTTTGTACAAATTTAATTATTGGTGTTCAATGTTTAGAACTTATGGCTTACAAAATATATCCAAAGGCAAATCCATGGAATCAAATGAAAACATTTCTATGATGAAGCCTGTATCGGAGTACTTTAATGAATTTGTTTTTGGTCCGGAAGCCAAAAAAAAATACCTTCCGAATGAAATTCTTGAAAAATTAGCAAATTCGATTGCTAACTTTCAAACATTGGATATTGAAACAGCCGAGATAATAGCTATGGGGTTAAAAAATTGGGCTATTGATTATGGAGTAACCCACTACACACATTGGTTTCAACCCCTTACTGGTAAAGCCTCAGAAAAACATGATACATTTTTTAAATTTGATAAAGATTGGCGGGCTATAGAGCATTTATCTGGAACTGAGTTAACAGTTCAGGAGCCAGATGGCTCTAGTTTTCCTACCGGTGGAATGAGATCTACCCACCAAGCTCGAAGCTACACACTCTGGGACCCTACTTCTCCTATATTTATTAGACGAACCAAGTATGGCAGAACCTTGTGCATACCAGCTATATTAGTATCATATACTGGCGAATCGCTTGATTTGAAAGCTCCTCTTTTGAAGTCGATGAGATTAATAAACGAAAAAGCTGTTAAGGTTTGCAAGTTATTTGATGACACAATTAATAAAGTAACACCAACCTTGGGTTGGGAGCAGGAGTACTTTGTGGTCGATGAATCACTTTTTAACGCCCGTCCCGATTTAGTTCTGTCTGGTAGAACATTATTTGGAAATGCATCTGCAAGGAATCAACAATTGGCAGACCATTATTTTGGTTCAATCCCAGAAAGAGTTTACAACTTTATAATCGAATTTGAGCAAGAAGCCCTCAGACTTGGAATTCCAATCAAAACAAGACATAATGAGGTTGCACCAAATCAATTTGAATGTGCTCCACATTTTGAATTTGCTAATATTGCTGCAGACCATAACCTACTTTTGATGGATAAAATTGACCGTGTAGCCAAAAGACATGGATTAAGAGTTCTCCTTCACGAAAAACCTTTTAAAGGTATTAATGGCTCAGGAAAACATAATAACTGGTCACTTGCCACCGATAATGGTATCAATCTTTTAGAGCCTGGTGATGAACCCCAAAATAATTTACTATTTTTAACTTTTTTTATTAACACTATAAAAGCAGTCTCTGATTATGGTGAATTATTGCGAGCTTGCGTAGCTACTGCTGGTAACGATCACAGATTAGGTGCTCATGAAGCACCGCCGGCCATCATCTCAGTTTTTGTTGGTGATAATATGCAAATAGTTTTAGATAACTTTAGAAATGGGGAAGAAATTGACAAAAACACTCAAGATTTAGCAATGCCTATTGATTTTGCACTTGTACCATTCAAAAGACTTCATAACACTGACAGAAATAGAACTTCCCCTTTCCCATTTACGGGCAATAAATTTGAATTCAGGGCTGTTGGATCATCTGTTAATGTTTCATTTCCTATGACAATTCTAAATCTTATTGTTGCAAATCAACTTCAAAACTTTTATGAACAGGTTAGTAATCTAATTGCCAATGGAACCGATAAAAATGAAGCAATCAAAGATATTTTAAGAACCGTATTGTCCGATTCCGAAAAAATTATTTTTAATGGTGATAATTATTCTGAGGAATGGCTGATTGAAGCGGAGAAACGGGGCTTGCCAAATATTAAAACCACACCTGAAGCCCTAAATGTATTGCTTTCGGAGAAGAGTCTTGAACTTTTTGCTAAAAATGGAATATTTGCAAAAAGAGAGGTTCAAGCAAGATATAATGTGGCTATTGATGAATATAACAGCAAATTAGAAATTGAAGCTTTGCTGATTGATGAAATATCACAGACGATGATTATACCAGCTGTTGTTGCTTATCAGAACGAGCTAATTAAAAATGTGCAGGGATTGAAAAACCTTGGCTTGATTGAAGAATCAGAAGCACACAAGAATCAACTTATTAAAATCTCTAATCACTTGGAAGGAATGATTTCTAATATCGAGATTTTAGAAGAAGAAAGGGCTAAAGCCAAGAATTTAGACCCAGTTGCTATGGCAGATGCTTATACTATTAAAATCAAACCATTATTTGATCTGATTCGCTTCCATGCTGATAAATTAGAATTGATAGTTGACGATAAACATTGGCAATTACCAAAATACCGTGAATTATTATTCTTACATTAAGCATGATTTATAGTATATCGAATATGATTAAAGAAGAGCTGCCTGGATTATGGAAAGAGGGCAGCCCTTTTGCCAAAGAAAGTATTTATCGAATTATAGATGAGAATACTTTGCCACCTGTCAATTATGATTTAATTAAATTAAAACCCCATAGCATTACTCATTGCGAAACATCCTTACATGTTGATAATAATGGGCAAAGTATAAACGATATATTTACCAAAAATCCGCAATATTTTATTGGAAATTGCCTGCTACTGAAATTTCCGGATGATTATAATGAAATTAGCAATAACCTCTTCATCAAAAAAATTACTTTATCAGAATTTCTTGATAAATTGAATGTTATGGGATTTCTTGAGGATTTCCCATCAAAAATTATTTTTACAACGGAATATTATCCAGAAAATGAATTCGGATTTCATGCAGAAAATTATATTTTAATTTTGGCTGATGATTTAGCCGATTATTTATCAAATAAAGCAGAATTTCATCTTTATGGAACATCATGGAAATCGACGGATTATCAACCCAATAAAAATAGTCGGCCAATTCATAGAAAATTATTAAAGCATGGAATAGTGTTCGAGCTGCTTTGCCTTAATCATGTGCCGCAAGGTAATTATTTTTTCTCAGGAATTCCCCTTAATATTAAGGGTGCTTCAGAATCTCCCGTGTCTCCTTTTTTAATAAATTTTGAATTATTGCAAAACTCTTATTACTTAGACAAATAATTAATTTTATAGAATAAACAATTTCACATATTTTGCGTCATTTAATTAAATTAATGTATTGTAAGAGTGGAACTGAAATCCAATAGTGTAAAAGAGAAAAAAAAGGGACTGTTTTATTTTGTAAAAAGAATAGTTCTTGTTTTATTAATACTTTTTTTTACATTTTCAGTTTCATTACTTGTTCTTGTAAATTTCCAATCCTTCAGGAGTATGCTTCTAAATACAGCACTCAAAATAGCCAATAATAGTTTATTAGCAACGATTGAGGCTGATGACCTTTATTTTGATGGGATTAAAGGGATTGTGATTAAAGGTGCAAGACTAATTACTACGAATGACACTTTAGCTTTTGTTCCAGAAATTAACTTAGATGTAAGTTATACAAAATTATTTGAGGAAAAAGTGTTTGTTCATAATTTGAAATTAATAAATCCGAAAATTAAATTGCTAAGAAGTCAGAAAGATAGTATTTGGAATTATGATTTAATTGCACCTGCATCTAACTCCCCAGGCAGCGAAAGTAATTTGATTATTATTGCCGATAGACTTCAGTTAATTAATGCAGATTTTACTTATTATGATTCTACAGGGGTACGTGATTTATCGGGTTTGATTGATTTTGAAAGATTTCATTTGCGAAAATTAAATATTGAACTTGCTGCCAAAATAAAATTAAAGGAAAACAGTTTCTTGGCAAATATTAAGGAGCTTAGCCTGAATGAAAGATTTACAGGATTTAACATATCTAAATTCAGCGGTGAACTTGGAATTGATTCCAGTGGTCCTAAAGTCAAAAATTGTAAAATTAGAATCGATAACACCGACTTGGTAGTTGATGCCTCGCTTAATAAATATAATGTTTTTACAAATATAGAGCCAAAGATTGAAAATGCTGATGTAA
>CAYUZZ010000283.1:0-3846 GCA_964449505.1 uncultured Hyphomicrobiales bacterium
AAACCAAAACTTGCACATATAGGATATTCGCCGTAAGTGGTTTCTCTTAATTCTGTGGTATCCAAATTAGAAATGATAATATCCTTGTCCAAGTAAACAGTTGGGTTAGATAACAAAGCATTCCCACTTATAATTACCTTAATGGAATCAAGACAAGGCTCGTTAAAGACAACAAATATTGTATCTTTATAATTACCAGCCTTATTTAAGTTTACTATAAATTCGATTACCTTTGTTCCCAAGTTAGCCAAAACAATACTATCGCTGAGAGGTGTAAACAATACGTTGCCACTTGCAGATTTAATAGATGACATTACATTGTCTAACTTAGCATAATTAGTTAGATCGAAGCTACCCTTTGCATCAAACCCAACGGGAAAATTCCCAAGATTAACAGTTACAGGGTTGCTTAGCATATTAAAAGCAACAATTTCTGCAATTAATTGTATTGTAACCTCTGGATTATTGGGGTCGTCGGTAGTAAAATAAAAGGTAGCAATTATAGGACCTGTGATCGAAATATCTGGTGTAAAAAGTATTTCATATTGAACGCCGTCACCTGGCGTAATTACAGGTGTATTATCGGTTGGAGATTTGATGATTGTAAATAAATTAGCATTCGGACCTGATATAACTGGCTTACTGGTTATCTGAAATGATGAAGTAGAGTTGGCAGGATTACTAATTTTTATAATATCGATGGAATCCTTGCAATAAGGAATTAGTCCGTAATCCACAATGTATTTATTAATAATAATTTCAGATAAAACTCCTTTGCCCAATATTTGTGTATGTGACTCAAGAGCACAGCTAGAATCAGTCTTTGCTGCAATTGCAGTTATAATTCCATCAAAATCACCAACTGCAACAGGCGAAAATTTAACATTCACTGTCAAAATATCACCAATTTCGAGCAAGGCAGGTAAAGTTGGATTAGTTGAAATTAATTCAAATGGCACAGGCAAAGGGTTAATTCCTGATACCCATAGCTTGGAATTACCAGAATTAATTAAATCGAATTCCAAACTATCGGATTGCCCAACTCTTGTATCCTTAAAAGTATATGGAGGCAACTGATTTGTTTGATACGACAACTCCGGACTATAAGATGGTGCAACTTCAAATTCAATTTTCCAATCTTTGCCAGGGCTAAAATCCACATCATTAGATGGAATAATTAAATAATTTCTCTGAAATTGAGATGGATCGGCACCTGTGGGCAAAACGAATTGAACCACTATTTCTGCTGTATCACCTGGGGCTATGCTATATTTGCCCTTTGGTCCTAATAGAGTGAATCCGTTGTTTCCCAGCAGCCAATTCTCAGCAAGATTAATATCCAAGCTCGCTTCTGCAATTGCATCGTTAGATATTTTAGCTTTAAGTGTAATAGTATCGCCAATGCAATAGATAGCTTTGGCTTTAACCACCGAATCTCCCCTGAAATAAGCTCTTAGGTCTAATTTTAGATAATTGCATGCTGCCTGCGAAAGAACATAATGAGGCTCACAGGAAAAATCAGTAATCTTTGGATTGCCTACTTCAGTTGCAACACATATATAATATGTGCCTGCACCATCTAAAAAACTAGATAAATCAAAAGACCAATTTTCTGTATCTAAATTCCCAATCAAAGTCCAGTTTTTATTTGGAGCCATTCCGTAAAGATGTGAATGTTGCCCTATGCCCTGGCTACCAGTCAAAATATGATTAGAGCGAATTACTGAGGAAGTGTCGGTTGTTGGACCATTATAGATAGAAGCATTAGCCGTTGATATGTTCAAATTAATTGATTGCGGGGCATCATTTCTTACTCTGCCTGTGCCCCCAATTGTTTTGGCATTAATTCCACCATCAACACTAATGATTGAGTTGAATATTCCAAGTTTAGCCTGAGTGCCTACATGACCGCCTGAGCCACTTCCGCCCCAGCTGTTTTCACAACCATTATCAGCTCCATTAGCACCATTTGCAGTAAATGTAACATTTTTTATCTCCTGAGCAAAGATACGCATTGCACCCCCACCAGCACCACCAGCTCCTGACATTCCCGGAGGAAGGCACTGTGGATTGCCACCAGCACCACCACTGCCACCAGCAATTGGAATTACCATAATATTTCCATGAGATTTTCCACCATTGTTAAGGCTTCCAACTCCATCAGTTGCATATCCACCGCTACCGCCAGTATTGTTTTGCTTGTAACCACTTCCTGCACCATATCCTCCAGTTGGTTCACAACCATTTCCATCACCACAAGGCTCGCCAGATTTCCCAAATGGATGACCTGTAGCTCCACCAGCAGCTTCGTAAGCTCCCAGTTTGGCACCCGAGATTGCGTTAAGGCTATAACCTCCGCTTTTGTCATCTATTGCTAAATATGGTCCACTTCCTGAAGAAGGTGGTTTTGTGTATTCGTCAGACACAAAGGGAATTCCATTTTTATTCCGACCACCGGGTCCACCACCTGTAAAACCATTACCACCACGGAAACCTAAATCGGTACTAAATCCAGCATCTCTGAAACTACCACCACCACCACCGCCACCAGCGGAGGCATCCTGAATCATTCCGTTTAAGTTGTCACCTCCATTGGCGCTAATTTTACTTTTACCAGCAATCCCCTCTATTTTACCTTTTACAAGTAAAATAAATGGAAGGTAAGCCTGATTGCCATCTGTGTTTGAGTCGCAATCTTTAATGCTAATACGGTAAATTTTCTGTCCAAGTTTTAAAGAATCAAATATCATTGCACCACGTGGAGAACGCAATCCAATATTTCCTTCACCAAAAATCGAATCTGAAGTAAACGATGTTAAATCAAGATAAGGACGTGATTTTACAACATAGAAATTTGCTGGGTTTGACAGATCATTATCAACTTTTATTTTAAAAGGAAACTGAAATTGAGGGCTTGCAAGCAAAGCATTTTCGCTATTTGGCTTGAGAAATTCATTAATGTAGAAAACTGTTGATAGCATCCTTCCTTCCCAGCTAACAACTATAGGTCCAACAGTGATTGTATCGGAGGCGTTAGGGTCATCAAAAATGATTTTAACCCTTTCACTTTGCAATGTGTAAATTCCATCATTGCCAAAATTATTCTTCTTATCGTGGGGACCAATAATTTCAATATAAATTGCCATTCCTGGTGCACCAATATCGGGTGTAATATAAGAGATTACAGGTTGAGAAAATATCTCTGAGCAGGCAATCATTGTAACGAAAATTATCAACTTAGATAGTAAATTTAACTTCATAGTTTTCCAAAATATTTTTCTTTGTGATTAATAATATATAAAATGTATATGAATGTATTCATTAATATATATTGTATAATTTACCTCATTTTAGGAACAATTTTCGGCTTAATTATTGTTATATTTTTGGTATGAAAGATATGAACTATATAAATGATTTTTTTGATTACTGCCGAACAGAGAAAGGTTTTTCTGAACATACACTGTTAGCATATAGATATGCCTTAAAGGATTTCGAACTTTTTTTTAATGAACTTTATGAGACCAATCCGAATTTTAGTATCATTGAAGGTGATGATATTAAACCATTTTTAGGATGGCTCGATGATAAGGGTTTTTCAAGAAACAGTCTCCGTCAAAAAATTTCTGCAGTTAAAGCCTTTTTTAAGTACCTAACTAAGAAAAAAATATTGGAGAGGAATCCTGCTCAATTGGTATTAACTCCTAAAAGGAAGAGTAAATTACCCTCGTTCCTATTAAAGGGCGAAGTAAAAAATATGCTCGATAGTATTTCGCATGATAATATTTGGGATTTGAGGGATTTGGCTTTAATTGAGCTATTATATGGTTCTAGTCTTCGAATAAG
>CAYUZZ010000284.1:0-3839 GCA_964449505.1 uncultured Hyphomicrobiales bacterium
TGGGCTTCTTGCAAGATCTTTTCCATCTTTATCCTTTAATTCTGCATAGGTAGTTTTACCTGATATTATGGGGAGTTTTGGGTCAATTTGGTAAGTAATTCCGGGATAAAATCTCTTACTTAAATCTGGTTCATTTATCAATTGAGGTATTATTTTTATTTCCTTTGAGGCTTCCATCCCATCGCTATGGCGAGTTAACTTCACCTTGACTTTCATAACGCCATATCCAGGTGATTCTCCATTCAAAATTAATGTATTCTCTCTATAACCTGCTATTTTGGCATTCCCTCCAATTTTATCATTAGGTTCTCTGGTGATTATAATTTCTGGTTGTTTCCTTAAATCTTTTGCCGGATTTAAACCAAAAACAGTTATTTCATTTTCCCAATCGCTATATGCAATAGTGTTGATGATTTCTTCTCTGGGTAAAAGTAGTAGGTTTCCGTTATTTATAACTACTCCCTCAGTTAAATTGACAGAATTAGCATCATTTGATTTGATATTAGAAATCAAAAAATTCGATTGATCGTCTGAATATTCTAAATTTAAATTGATGGAAAACTGCAGTTTATCTTCTACTCTCATACCCATATTTGCACTGTCAATTGAGGTAGCCCGAGCAATTACAGTTACGACGTAGCTTTTATCTTTTCTATCCCTTATGTTGGGTATCCATTTGAATTGTGCTGTATTATCATCTTTATTTTGGGTATAGCTGAATAATTGCATTTCTTTGGAATTATCTTTTTTAATTACCAAGTTTTGGTTAGAATTTTTATCTTCAATTATAAATTCATATTCGACGTTTTTGACATTACCCGTATAAAATATATTGTTGATTGTGTCGGCATTGATTTGCCTTATACCGATTGAATCAAGAAGGTAAGCTGCATTTAGTGATGTTTTTTCGATTTTTAATGAAAAGGGAATCTGAAGAATAGTTTGGTTGCCACCATTGTTAATATTAATTTTCTCGCGAACTGGAATCAACAATATTAGGGCTGCCAAATAAAGTACAAAGTATATCTCGATTATCCTTTTTTTCCTTATGACGGATTTATTTGTCATCGATAATTCTACCCATCATAATTCTCTCTAATTCTTTTCTGACAGTAATTTCTATTTCCTCATTTTTGAGTTTATTTAATGTTTGGTTTAACCCCAAAAAACTCCGAGATAATGAATCAATTTGCTGAGAATTTTCTTTCATTGCTTCCAGCATATTTTTGTTTGGTGACACCGACATAGCAACATTATTTATCAGTTCATCTGTTTGTTCAATCATTTTCTTCTGAAGATAAATCATATCTGTATATTTGAGGGTTAATTCCTCTAATTGAACAGTCATTGCAGCAAAGTCGCGGGCAATTTCTCCAATTTCATTTACAATCACGGTAGATTCATCATCGTTATCAGATTTATTAAGCAACAAATCTTCATCAGGTGTAAATAGCATTACCACAAACATCATCATAAGCATAGCAGCTTCGAAAATCACTCCCGCAATTACAAACTCGTCGGTAAGTATTTCGCTAAACCTGCGAAGCCCTATTAAGACCAGCAGGATGGCCGCACCAAAATAAACAAATGAGTTGATAGTTGAGAAAAAATAACGGTTGATAATTTCTTCCATCCATAGCCAAGTACCCCTAAAAAAACCAAGATTATGCTCAATCTTAATATCAAGTGAAGAATATTTATTTATTTCCTTGTCAACTGTACATATTTTCCAAAGAACTAATATTACATAAAAACTGTTGTGCTGTTTTTCATATTTTAATTCGTAAAATAAATCCTTTAGCGTTTTGCGTCCTTCAATTGAAGAGAAAATGTCGATTTTTTTCATAACACCACTATGTTTTTGTTTTAAATATAGTTATTAATCCAATGATAAAAAATATAATGTTTGCAATCCAACCTGCCATTACGGGCTCCAAACCATATGCAAATCCTATTGTTTGGCTCACTTTAGTAAATATCATATACGAGAATGAAACAATCATCGCAGCTCCTATCTGTATTGCAATGCCACCCTTCCGTTTGACAGAAGCAAATGGCACGCCAAATAAAATTACGATGAAGTTTGCGAATGGGAATGCCCATTTTCCATAATAATCAATCAGTAGCATTCTAACGTCCTTTCCACCAATCTTTAGCAGTTCGATATAATCGCGTAGCTCTGGAAATGTCATTTCTTCTGGTGATTGTTGAAGTTTACTTATTTGATTGTGTGAAACATTTATTTTAATTTCATACATAGGAAATCTAACTGTAAAAATTCTATCATTTTCGTAGGTTCGCATAATTACATCTTTCATTTGCCATATATTTTTTGTGGTATCCCATTTAATTTCATTTGCGTCAAATCGCTTTCTAAGTCTCGGTTTAAATTCATCTGTAAAATACTCTATCGATATTCTGCTACCAGTTTTGGCATTCGCATCGTAATACTGCATCAATATATTGGTAGTTGGATTATCCCTGAAATACAAATTATAAATTGCAGTACCACTTCTATTTATATTCAAGTATTTTTGTTCAATGTTATTCTTTGCTTTGTTTGCCCGTGGAACTACCCAACCATTAAAATAGATTTGAAAAAAACTAATAATTATTGCCAATACTATAACTGGTGCCATAAAACGATATAAACTGGCACCACCAGATTTGAAGGCTGTAATTTCATTCAATGTGGACATTCTACCAAATGTAAAAAGGGTTGCCAGCAAAGTAGCAAGTGGTGTTAGTATCTGTAAAATAGCAGGTAAGTAGTTGATGTAGTACTTCACAATCACCATAAATGTGGCATTCTGATCAAGAAAATCGTCTAAGCGTTCCAATAAGTTAACAATTATAAAAATCACACATAGTGCTATAATTGCAAAGAATAAAGTTGACAAAAAACTTTTAATTATATAGGTGTCGATAAGTTTCATTTCTTAATTTTCACTTTCCATTCAATAATTTGTTTATTTGATTTTACTAAAATAAGATTTGTTTCAACAAGTTCCCCATAATATGGTGATATTTTTGTTTTTACAACTTTAGGACTCTCGTTTTTAAATTCAATATAAATTGAAATATCTTCATTTTTAAGCATTAAAGTATGAATATTAATACATGATACTTCTACTTTGCTATCTAATATTATCCTTATGTACTTTTCCTTCTCTGATTTAAGTTGTTCTAAAATAATTATTTCGTCGCTTATTAATTCTATCGTTCTAACATAATCAACCCCAAAGAAATCATGTTTGGCAATAATTTTATTGTGCTCTAATAAGATAAGTTCTGATTTGCCATTCTCTATCAGCCAAAATAGAAATTCACCTCCGCCACCAATAAATTTATTTTGTTCTAAGTTAGATAATTGTAAAGTATTATGAGATTTTACCGAACGGAAGTCATTCCTTAAATCAGGAAAAGCAGTATAATTATATGTTCCAGAATCCACAAAAAAGTCCTTACCATTTACATTTAGCAAAAAGCTAAGATTATCGTTGTGTTGGTGGCCGCCTTTTGATAATTTGTTAAAACCACTGCTCGAAAAACTTATTCTAATATGTTCATGTCTTAATAGATATATACCAAAATCTTCAAATTTTAATATATTCTCTTTACTTAATTTTTGCTCTGGTTTCATTAAATAAATAATTTTTAAAATTTCAGAATAATCATTTAAATTAAATTCAATTGAATTATTAGAATATTGGTATGGAGGACTAAATCTAAAAAAATATCCTGAATCACTATCACCATGAATGTCGATACTATTATTTTTTTTCAAATTTTTAATAGTAAAATCAATTATTCTATCGAATTTTATAATTTTTATCAAA
>CAYUZZ010000285.1:0-3831 GCA_964449505.1 uncultured Hyphomicrobiales bacterium
AATAAATCAATATTTGAGAATTTTGTTGAATGAGATATTACTTTCATTCTTTACAAGAATATAATATAAGCCATTTGCCAAACCAGATACATTCACTGAAATTTGATTCGCTTTTGCATTGGTATAGCTTGAATTAGTTTGTATTATAATATTACCCAAAATATCAACTATTGAAATATCAACCGTTGATAATAATTCTTTGGCAAAGTAAAGTTTAAAAGTATTATCAATATCATTAAATGAAGAATAAAAAAGTTTACATTTGGTTTCGTAATTATCCCGAACTGATGTAGTATTTATTGGTAAAACGGCATTTCTTTCTTCATTAGCCCTGAACATCAGCCAATCTTTCCCAGACGATGCACTATTAGTTGTAATCATATAAGCCCTGCCATAATTATTCTCAACTTGAGGATAGTATGTCAACCCACCAACAACAAAAATATCTGTTAATCCATCTTGATTAAAATCAGCCACCAAAGGACCGTGGTCAATTATCAACTGCTTACCATAAATTTGAGCAATACTATACTCAAATATCAGATTTCCGTCAATCCCATTTAATGCCAATATCGAGCCACCATAATTACCTAAAATAACATCAGGCAATCCATCATTATTTACATCAGATAATACAACACCTCTAAAGGCAGTAATACCTGTTTGCATATTATATGACCATATTAATTTCCCTTGATTGTCGAGAACACCAATTTTAGCCCCGCTAATAAAGACAATTTCTAATTTTCCATCTCCGTTTATATCACCCATAGTTGTTGGTGCGCCAATATAAGCTAAATCAGGGAAATTGAATGACCATTTAAGAGTACCATCAATTCCATTCAAGCAGTATAGAACTCCATCATAACTACCAATTACTACCTCAGGAATATTGTCGCTGTCAATATCCCATATTGTGGGACCATGATACATTACTTCATTAGGCTCATAACATGACCATTTCTCGGTTCCATTCAGTAAATTATAAGCAGCAATTTTATTCGGCTTACTTTTATCAAATGTCCAAGTTGCAACTACACAATCTAATAAACCATCACCATCTAAATCATGTATCACCGGCGATGTCTGAATTGAGGACCCTGAATCAACTTTTACAACCCATTTAAGAGCTCCACTCCCGGCAAGAAAACATGATAAATTACCATAAAAATCGCCATCATAAATTTCAAGTTGCCCGTCCTTATCAGCATCTGCCGCCGAAGGCGGTGAATCTGAGCCAATTGCATTAAGCTGCCACTAAATAGTGCCATCTCATCCATTGAAACAATACATCATATTAGAGCAAGAAGTTCGCAATATTATATCAAGTTGTCCATCTCTATCAACGTCTATTATTAATGGAGCAGCATCGTTGCAGCCGTTGGTGTTGTATTTCCACAGGACTGAACCGTCTTCAGAATTGAGAACATAAATATACCCATCGTTGGTATAAGTTGAGAAAACAATTTCCAACTTGCCGTCATCATCTAAATCAGCAGAGCAGGCATTTCCAAAAGATGGTGCTTTTAAATCGAAAGACCACAATACTGTTGGGGATGTGCTCCAAAGACTGGGATTTGCCAATAGTAGCAATATCAAAAATAAAACATTTTTAAACATAATAATCAATTTGTCGATTTTCAAACAATTAATATATAAAATAATATTCATATAAATCATATATTTGCAACTTATACATTATTAATGACTCTTGTATTATAATGATTGATTGATATTTGATGAATATTAAAGAACAACAAGAACGTTTCTTAAGATTGTTGGAACCCTTAAATGACCAACTTTTTCTTTATGCACGTGCTCTTGAAAGGAACAAGCAGGATGCTGAAGACTTGGTGAGTGAAACTATACTTAAGTGCTACGAATACTTTCCAAACATAAAAGACGAGAGTGCATTCAAGGGCTATCTTTTTATCGTTGCCCGAAATATATTCCGCAAAAAATACAGACGCTCTTTATTATTTGGTAAATTTGACGATTCTTTTGCTGAGAATATTCCAGACAACAATAGTAGTCCTGATTTGCCAATTGATATTGCTTTTTTGTATCAAGCGTTAGATAAGTTACCGGCAAAACAAAAAGAATCAATTGTACTATTCGATATTTCCGGTTTCTCTTTAAATGAAATAAAAGAAATTCAGGGTGGAACATTATCTGCCGTTAAGTCAAGGTTAAAGAGGGGACGTGAGAGATTAATAGAAATACTAAATCCTGAAAAATCTTATCAGAAATTCAATTTTTCAAATAAGGCTATTGTAGAACTTTAAATAGGTAAGAAAAATGATGTATAATAATGAATTAAAAAAATATTTAGAAATAACTAAGCAGTTTAAGTCGCCTTTTAGTATGGAACGTGCACAAAAGCTCATCGAAAGCAAGAGTGGAGTGCAATTATCCAAAAAATCGAATATTGTTGTGAAAATGGCAATGGCTATGCTCTCTATGACCGCAGTAATATGTACTTATCTATTTTTAGGTGTGCCCATGCCAAATAATGCAGTTAAAGAAAATAATATTGTGAAAAAAGCAAATATCGTAACTTCAGTAAAGTCCGAATCACCACTAACAGTGCAAATGGAAAGTAAATCCATTGATAAACCATCTAAATTAATAGATTCAAATAATGTTTACGAAGTTCAAATACAAGTTGACAAGGAAGACGTTCCAATACTAAAATTGGAAGGAATGAACTCAATTACCCTAACAGATGAAGAATTAATTGAATTTGGAATTAGCTTTTCGCAATTTGTGAATGATAATAAAATACCAACTATCGAATATTCAATACTGATTGATAGCAATACTATAGAGCAAAATTCCCTAAACCCTGATTATTCTAACCATAGCATTGGCAACATTGATAGTATCAAACCAAAAAAGGAAATAAAATTTCAACCAGTATTCATTACCAACTTTAATGGTGAAACACGCTTATATACAAGTGGTTACAAGCAACAAAAAAAATTAGCCGCTAACAGCCAATTATTGAGTGACTATAATCCTTTGGAAAAATTCGATAATCGCGTTATGGTTAACAATTTGATTGCAATAAAGGTAGCTTTTAAAAATGATATTAGTGGAAATGGATTGATTTTTTGGTTTGAACCAACCCAAAAATTTATCGATGCTTTGCCAGACAGGTATAGGGCTGCTCTATGTAATGAGTTTCTCCTATTGGAAAAAAACGAGATTGTATGTGGAGCAATTCCAAACGATGAAAAAACTTACCTTGATATTTGGAAGTCGTGCCACGGTGCAATAGAAAATTTGAGAGTATTTCCAAATCCTGTCCAAACTCAACTGCAAATAGAATTTCAATTAAAGGAACGCAGGTCGGTAACTTTTTGTATTTTTGATTTGGCGGGTAACAAATGCACAGAATTATCAAAAAATATTAGTCTTGGTAACGGTACTCAAACTTTTTCCTTTGATGTGGATAAACTGAACAAGGGACTTTACTTTTTTACTGTCGCATCGGAAGTAGGCGAAAACGCAGTTCAGCGTTTCGTAAAAGAATAATTCAACAGCAAAGAGTGATTTATTATTGGCTTTTAGAATAAAAACCCCTATCAAATATTATGACAGAGGATTTTTTCTAATACGTAAATTCTATTGCTAATTTTTTTCGAGTAGCATTTTTATGACTTCACTGGGGCTAATTCCTTCTGCTTCGGCACTAAAATTAGAAACTATACGGTGACGAAGCACTGGCAAAGCGACTTGCTTCACATCTTCAATATTTGGAGAATAATTACCATTAATAGCAGCTCTAGATTTAGCACCAAGAATTAGATATTGTGAAGCTCTGGGACC
>CAYUZZ010000286.1:0-239 GCA_964449505.1 uncultured Hyphomicrobiales bacterium
ATTCTAATCCTTTAAATTCCATCTTTGATAAAAAAGCTGATTTTATTTCTTTCCACTCCTCTTCTTTAAAGGAATTCTTCAAGTTGTAAATATCATAATAATCACGCGGAGCAGCATATGAACGCTGAACCAATGCTCTAATTTTTTCGGCAACAACCTCTTTCAAATTGTAGCAAGATATTTTACAGCCCTCTTTTAAGAGCGAATCTGAATAAGGATGAGTTATTTCTCTTAACTCA
>CAYUZZ010000286.1:249-3829 GCA_964449505.1 uncultured Hyphomicrobiales bacterium
TTAATTTCTACTTTAATATTTGTCATCCATCTTTGCGGATCTGGCGGCTCTTGATTTTTAGAATGATTTGCTCCCCAATATGCTAACCTTGCCTGGTACCCGGTTAATTTGTCTTCAAATATTAGTTCTGTTATTTCATGAATATAAAATAAAATTCCGGAATTGTTTTTCGCTATTTCAATTACTTCAGTTAAGATTTTTTTTGTCAATTTGTAATCAACCGTTTTTGAAGTAAAATCTAAATCTTCTGAAAAACGATAATTTGGGAAGTAACATTTGCGAAGCGCTGTTCCCCCTTTAAAAACTAATTTTTCTTTATGTTCATTTATTGAATAAAATGCCGAAAGGAAATGCCCCAACACCCAATCTTTATCAACCGTATCGGGCGGAACTTTCCACTCAATAGATTTATCGGTTATTTCCTTTTTTAGAATCATTTTAATAAAGCTCTTTACTCAAATTCATAATTTCATCCCTACTTACATTTAACCTTAGCCGCCAGCTCGAAACAAATTCGCCACTATCTTCGCCTGCTGAATCTATTAAAGTATATTTTTTATTTACCTTAAGTTTTGCGTACTTAATAAATGTTTGCAATCCATTTTTGTTTAATAACTCTGATAAAAAACCAAGTCTTTTAGTTACTGAAATATTGTTTACCCCTTCGGCATATTCAATCATTTTTTTGCTGTTAAGTTTTGCTTGTGAAAATGCCGATACTACCAAATCGAAACCGCCGGAATATATTGGCAAATCGAAGCAATCAATAATTGTTTTTTCAATATCAGTTATTGCGTAACTGTTGTTTCCGTAACCAAGCGTTGTTATACCATCTCTTTTTCTTTCGGGAATTGTTACAAACTTGTAATCCACTCCGAGTATTGTTTTATCTCTTTTTCTTTTTGTAGTTTGAATAAAAACTTTGTTGGGAAACCGTGATGTTAAGCCGTGTATGTTTAAAGCCGACCAATATGCCACAGCGCTGTTTTGAGAAATAAATGTGCCAATTACATTTTGGTTGTTGAAATTTTTAACGGCATAATATCCTTTTTGGAGACGATAAAGAAAATTCTTCTGAACCAAGTTTTCCAGTACTTCGTTTATATTCCCGAATTTGTGGTTCAATTGTCCTTCAATTCCGGAAATTGTAAAGTATTCAACTTCGTTTTCATTTATTAAATGAAGGAAAAGAAGCTGTGCTTTTGTTAAATTTGCCGATATGTAAACGCTGTCTGCCATTACTTTTTATGTTTTGTAAAGACTCAATAATTAAGTCTTATTGTTACGCAATTAGTAAAGTTAATTTAATTACAAATTACAAATATGTCAATTACGATTTATTTGATTTTTTTCTTATTGCTATTTGTATGCTGCCAATTATTTTCAGTATTTCTTCTATATCTTTAAGTAAACTTATACTTTCGTTTTCATTTAAATAATTAGTATCGGTAAGTAAACGAATCCAATAATGAGTCTCCCTTGCTTCCTTGTATGCAATTGTAAGCTTGGCAAAAAAGTCTTTTTCCGATTGCCCACCAATTGCTTCTTCTATATTTGCACCAACCGATGTTCCACACCGCAACAATTGTTTTGATAAAACAAATTCCTTTTTCTCATCTACAAGATATTTATACAATCTTACAATTCTAACTGCAAAAGCATAACTCTTTTTCTGTATAACATTATCACTTTTCACAATGCTCTCGTAATTCGTAATTAATTAATTCATTCGTAATTATTTATCCGTAATTCGTAATTAGTTCATTCGTAATTAATATATTCTTCTTTTGTTAAAGCAAACTCCGGTTTACCCGCCGAAGCTATATTGCAAAATTATCATACTCCATTTTTGTTAAAGCGAAGGCGGGCTCAACAATCTTCACCTCTTCATAAGTTAATTCGTACAGCTTGTAAACCAGCATATCTATTTCTTTGTCTATATTTGAGACATTTGCCGATTGAATACGAGATTTAATTGTGATTATTTCTTCAACTTTGTTTGAGATGAGATTCTGGATGTACACTTTATCAATTCTTAAAGGAACCTCGGAAATCGGTTTTTGAAATAACTCAAGCATTTCTCCTTTTCTTTTTCCTTTATAATAAAACCAACTATAAAGTAAGTTAGAATTAAGTACGCCTAAAATGTAATGTAGAGATATTTTATCTTTATGTTCTGGCTTTATAGTTGTGATAACAATATCAGATTGCTCATAATAACTATTTTCTTCCAATGCAAATATATTTGAGTTAGCCCTTCTCGAATTGACGATTTTTGGAACTTCAAAAGTATCTCTGCTTCTTCTTGCGTATGATAAACAATAATAGTTTCCGCTCTTCATTGAAGTGGCATTCATGATATATGATATTTCAATTTTGCCATCGACAAAATCTTGATAATCTTTTTCAGTTATCGAACCAACCCTTACATTCCTATTAATTAGGATAGGTTTAAATTTATCCAAATGTTTTTTTATATTGTGGCTTGGCTCAATATACTCACCTGTACTTTTTATATATAAAACATTAAGAGAATTATCTGGCTTAAAAGTCCATTTGTCAATATCCGAATTTTTGTAAACTTTTTTTAGATAAGCTTCATCTTCTTTAGAAAATAATTTTTCCTTTATTTCCTCATTCGTCAAAATATATATTCCTTCTCCTTTTGTAAATTTACTTTCTGGATATTTTCTAATCATTGAATCTGAAACTTTATCAGCTCCACTCACAATTCCTTGCTCGATAAAACAATATTTAGAAAGCTTGTTGCAGTTTTGCTTCATCTTATTTAATAACGATTGGATTGAATGCGTCGAATTACTTGATAATTCGTAATCGTTGGGCTCGATACGCATATATAATGTACCTTCTTCAAAAATCATGTCTTGAGTTTGCTCATAATAATTTGTTTCAATATCATTTCTTGAAAGAATTTCCTTTATTAAAGAATTATTTGCAGTATTTTTTCGTTTAGTTATCGAAGTAACAGCTAAAATTTTATTGTTTTTACCCTTACGCAAAATTGTGATTAAATTATGCTGTCCAGTCGCAGATTCAAACAATTTTAATTCATTAAAATTTATTAAAGAAAGAACTGTCGCATCCTCATAAATGTGTTTTCGTAATTTGTCTGAGTATGTTGCTGTGAGATAGTAATTAGTAGTAATAAAGCACAGAATGCCATTTAACTTCAAATCCATTAGCCCTAGATGAAAGAAAAAGTAGAACATATCCATTCTCCTTTGATGGAATTTTTTACCTAGAGGAGAAGACTTAATTGTTTGAAATATTTCTTTGTGTCCTTTTTGTCCTATATAAGGCGGATTACCAATCACTATATCAAAACCACCACTTCGGCTCCGCTCAGTGCGGGCTTTTTCGTTAAAGACTTCAGCAAAATATACATTCCACAAAAAGAAATCTTTTGGCTTTCTTCCTTCGGTGTAGGCAGTTAAATCTTTTTCAATTTGTTCTATATCAAAGCCAAGTTTTTTTGTAAGTTTTTGTTTCTCTTCGGTAATATATTTTTGGCGTTGTTCTTCTTTTGGAAAAAGTTTTGCTTTATCTTCAATAGCTTTTA
>CAYUZZ010000287.1:0-3824 GCA_964449505.1 uncultured Hyphomicrobiales bacterium
CATAATATCCATCATCAGATACTTTGAACCAATAACCTATACCTGGTACAATATTGCCAACTTGGTAATATCCAAGGTCAGTTTTGTAGCCGTAAACTCCGGGTCTCTTTGTGTAAGCTAATTCAGGTAAAGAACCACCGGCAGATTTCTGGAATTTAATACCTTCAATACCAGTAACTACTGAAATACCGCCAACTAAATTCCAACCACCCTTGTATTGTGGTTCTCCTGGATCTGGAGTATCACCACCAAAAACTTTAATTTCTTGGGCAGTTGTGATTTCTTTAATAAATGCACCAACAAATTTAGTATCAACCTTGTTGTTTGGATATTTCACAAAATAACCTTCACCAAAGTTTAGAATTCTTCTTTCTTGATATTGGCTATTCACGAAAGCCCAAGGAACATTGATTGCATTAGGATAAATTACATCCCAATTTTTATTTTCTGGACTTAATGGTAAAGATAGTAAATTCCAACCAGTTTTGATTAATGGATTGCCATCATTATCAACAAATATTAATGATTGAGGTAAAGTATATTCAATCAAATATTCATTAATTCTTGTATCAGTAATAGTAAATGACCTTCTTGTTTCATTAATTGGTGTAGCATTTGCCATATTAATAGCTTGACCAGCACTGCCATTAATAACGGTTCTTAAGAATAATTGAGCATCTTTAGGAAAATCTCTAACATCCCATTCTAAAGTAATTGGGTAATTAGTAGTAGCATTGTTAAATTTACAATTATATGTCCAAGAATTTACTGAGTCAGGCATATCATAAGGTCTGATATCTCTTGAGGATGTTCTTGGTGCTAAATTATTTGGAGCAAAATCACCGAAACCGAAAGGAACGGCATTTTCATATAGTTTGTTGGTTGGATACCAGCGTGCATCTAATCTGTTTGTAGCCATTGGTTGACCCCAAGCAAATTCACCGTATAAATTATCAACGCCTTCGGTAGCACGGTCTCCAGTTCCAAAAACTAATCTTGATTGTTCGCCAACTCTATTAGTCATCAGTATATTAATACCACCAGGATTACCAATAGCTTTTGTCCAATCAGGTTCATAAGGATTTCTCAAGAAAACAAATGTAACTTTGATTCTTACAGGGCTAACTTCAGCATAGTCAGATTTCAAAGTGATATAACCAATATGAATACCATGAGGAATTTCACCGGCTACTTTTGGTAAACGAGTTGGGTCACATCTTATTTCCAATAAAACGTCACCATCATCATTGGTAGTTGCTAAAACTGGGTCCAAGACATCTCCCAATATACCATTATCTATCCATTTAATAAAAGCATCTCTACCATTATTTTTAATAGTTAAACCTTTATTTTCATTTAACACATCTTTAAAAACTCTCAGCCATTCTGAATCAGTTTCAATCGATACATTTTGTAATCTTGATTTTGAGGTGCTATTAGTAATTTTAATTCTTGCAACACCAAATTGTTCTGGTGAATTATCATCAACAGTTACAATCTGGTCTAATTCATATAAACTCTCGTCTTCAGATTTTGCATATTCGTCATCTGCAATAGTTGCAATTCTTATTTTAGGAATATTATCAGTAATCTTTAATGTAATAACACCTGGATAAACTGGTTCAGTATTGAACATCGCATCATCAACAAGTGGACCTGGCAATGTTATAGAGTTTTCATCCTCCGAAACAGGAGCATTGTTCAAACCATCGAGAAAAGTTTCCGGTAAGAATAAATCTCCGTCCAATCTACCTCTATTTGTTCCAATTTTTGCTCTACTATATAGATTCTGATAATTTGTAGTATCATAATCAATCATGTGAGCCCAAGCGTAATCTGTGGCTACATTCATATCGTTATATTTAACTACTCGATTATCAATGTACATAGGAGTGGTTTGAACCAAATTAAAATTACTACCTCCGCCTATTTGAGCAATTACTCTAAATCTCACATAAAGAAGTACTTCGTAAGTGATAGAGATAGGGTCAGTTTCTGCTAAACCTTGATTAGATACAGCAGTTATTCTAATTCTTCTACCATCTTCTTTATCTTTAGTGTCAGTCCATTTATTTGGACTTATATAATACCAATAGTAGTCATCTTCAAAATCATCTGTTTTGATTGTGAAGTTTTTTGCTAATGGGTCTTTGCCTGTATCAATAAAAGAAGGATGCACAGATTCGACACCAATAGCTCTTACAGCTTTGTCATTATAGAAAAGTGAGAATTCAAAGCTTGTAATAGGTTCAACTCTATATAAAGCTACACCTTGAGCATTTTTATAGCTAAACCAGTTGTTAGTAACAAATACTGGCACCAAAAATTCACGTGCACCAGTTACGGTTGGTGGTACCCATATTCTACCATCAGGATAAAAATCTTTATTATAAGATTCATCCTCGCCCATCAAACTTAATTTGGGAAGCACCGGACGCGTAAATGTACCCTGTCCTTGGGCTATTGTTTCAGAAATGCCTAATAGCATAAATGCCATTAAGAAAGACAAACCAAAGATATTTCTTATGTTGTCTAAACGTACTAAGAGTTTCATCTTAACCCCCATAATTTTTAAAAACTAAATTAATTATTTATAAATATTTTCTTTTTAATAACATTGTTTGAAGTGTACAACACTGCATAGTAAACTCCATTTTGCAATTCTAACTCAAAATCTTTAAAATTGGAATTAACTAATTGTGTACTGAAAACCTCAAAACCTTCATAGTTAAATAATCGTATTGCATTTGTGGAAACAATTGAATTATTTGTTATACTAAGCATACCGTTTCTATATACAATCTGAATGTTGCTATCAACATTTTCGACCGATGTAGAAGTGTCAGCTTTTTTGTAAAACAATTCAACTGTATCACCTTTCATATTTTCATATATAGTGCAATTACAATTACTTAAATTTAAAGGCTCAATTATAAATTTAGTAGTAGTATCTGTCTCGTTAGCCAATTTGGTATAAGATATTACATTCAATATATGTTCATCTCTCAAAGTATCCTTTGAATTTTTCAATTTAACAATAGAAGTATTTTGATTATTTAAATACTCAATGCTTTTTACTTCAAATATATCATTGTTATTAAAGATGGAATCAATTTTGTAGTTATTACTTGTGAAATACATTTTCAAGTAAATATCATCAAAATATTGTAGTCTGTTCAAACTTAAATTTGTTGTAATGATATTTTTTGAATCCAGATTGTAAATAATAGGCTTTTCAGGTAAATTTATATTAATTTTTGCATCAGTATATTCATACTTAACAGCTTTTATCCAAGTATTGTCAATTGAAAGGATTTCTTTTTTGTAATCATCTGTAAATTCTATATATTCTATTTCCAATAATGCGGAATCATCACACATAGGACCAATATATTCTCCAACGAAGCCAATTAATTCTTTATTACCAACAAGTGGATGATTATTTAAAACATATCCCATTACTTTACCAGGTTCTAAATTAAAACTAAGGTCATTAAAATCAGAAAACTCAGCTAAGGTATTAATTACAATTTTACCATTAAATTTCACTTTTGAAGTGTCATATTTCATAGCAAAATTGAAGCCGTAAAGGGAATCAATAGATTTAACATCACCTACCCCGATTGTGATTAACAATTGTTTTTTAGGCAATTTATTCTTACAATAATTCACAGAAAATTGCGAAGTAATTTTTACATTTACTCCATTTTCAGCAGAGAATAAATGATTTACAGTGCCGGTTATTAACACCGGCACTATAATCATTATGATAATTAATATGTTTTTATCAATTTTCAACAATTAACTTTTTGATTAAGTTATAA
>CAYUZZ010000288.1:0-3812 GCA_964449505.1 uncultured Hyphomicrobiales bacterium
CTTTAACTTGTTCTTTGAAGAACTTCAATTCAAGTTGGTTTTCAATTCGAGCCAGTACCTCTTCTTTTTGAAAGGGTTTGCTAATAAAATCTGCCCCTCCCAACTTAAAACCACGCACCAAATCTTCAATATCATTTTTGGCAGTAAGAAAAATGATTGGAATATCCTTGAGTTGAGCATCATTTTTGAAATTCTCGCATACTTCGTAGCCGTCCATTTCTGGCATCATTATATCTAAAAGGACTAAATCCGGATTGATTAATCGGGCTGTTTCAATCGACTGTACTCCACTAATTGCAACAGAGATTTCGAAGCCTTGCCCTACTAATAAATTCCCAATTATTTGAATATTTTTTGCAATATCATCTACAATCAATATTAGCGGCGTTCTTGCATATTTATTACTGAGAGAACCCATAAAAATTACAACATTTTTTAAAGTTTTAAGTTAATAGACTGAGTAACGAATGAATTGTATAAATGATGGAAAAAGAAATAACATTAAGCTTAAATTTGAGCGATGAAGAAAGAAGTCTAATTGATTTACATAGTTTTCTTAACATACTTAACGTTTTGAATAGTGAGCTATTCAATCTTCAATTGATTTGCGAGGAAAATAACAACTTGAAGGGAAGCAGTAAATTAATCCGCTCAATCGTTGATTCATTGATAGACAAAGAGCAAAGCATGGAAGTAGCGAATAAAATTGAATTGTTTATTAAGAGAATTATTGACGATGTTAGTATTTTCATAAATATCAATAATTTGCACTCTAACTCGGAGGCAAATCAATCTTTAATGAATATCAATTCTATAATGGAAATTCTTAAAGTTAGAATCAGGGAAATTCTTGCAAGAATAGGCAACAGCGAAGAGTGGACGCCACATAGCATTCCACAATTGAGATTCAATTTCATTAGTCTTTTTGCTGCTGTCGAGCAAAATGCTAAGGGAAAGTATAGAATAATATATAATATTGCCGACCACGAAGAACGAGATTACCTTATCAATTTGAGTTTTGATAGTATATATGGTGATATAATTTATATGCCCATAGTTTTTCAGGATGTTATGAGGGATTTGATACTTAATGCAAGGAAATACACAGCACCTGGCGGTGAAATAACAGCGGGCATAGTACAGAACCAGTCTTACTTAAAATTCACGGTCGAAGACAATGGAATGGGAATCCCCGAAAGTGAAATAGAAAATTGTGTTGGCTTTGGTAACAGAGGTTCTAACGTGAGCAAAATTATAACCAATGGAGGGGGATATGGACTAACTAAGGCATATCTGATAAGTAAACAATTTGGAGGTAAGCTATTTATTAAATCGAGAATAAATAAGGGAACGAGGGTTCGGATACTAATACCAAAAAAAAGGGACTTTTGACAAGTCCCTTGCAAGTAGAGAGCAATTTAAAACAATTAATTAATTAATAGGGAAAACAGAAACTTTTTTTCTTGTTTTATCTTTTCTTTCGAAAGTTACCACACCATCAATTAACGAAAAAATGGTGTAATCAGACCCTAAACCAACATTAAGCCCTGGATGAAATTTAGTACCGACTTGGCGAATTATAATATTGCCTGCTTTGACTATCTCACCGCCAAATTTTTTAACACCGCGTCTCTGGGAATTGGAATCACGACCATTTTTGGTCGAACCCATACCTTTTTTATGAGCCATTATCTATTTCCTTAATTATTTATACTAATTTCTGTTACTTCAATTTGAGTATAACGCTGACGATGACCATTCAATTTTCTAAAGCCTTTGCGCCTTTTCTTATGAAATACCAAAATTTTGTCATCTTTGCCATGCTCAATTATTTTGGCTGTTACTTTACCACTTAAATAAGGAGCACCAATGGTAGTATTTCCATTATCCTCGGTAAGTAATATTTTATCAAATTCCACGGTATCGCCCGGATTTCCTGCTAATAACGGAACATTCAATATTGAACTTTTTTCAACTTTTATTTGTGTTCCAGCTATATCTACTACTGCTGACATCTTGCCTCAAAACCTTTAATTCTTAAGAACTACAAAAATAAGTATTTTTTTGATATTATTCAAAATATATTTATTAACACTGTGAAAATTTATTATATCCAATTACCAATTAGCATACCGGCAGCATATAGTATTCCAAATAAAAGTTGATGCTGTGCGGTTCTTACGTCACTCATCACTATTAATTCTGGTTGATTGACTTTTGCTTTTGAAATAAATTTTATATTATCAATTGCTGGCTTCAAACTTAAAAATACGAGTAAAGTCCAGGGTGACAACATTCCTAATGCTATCATTATCAAAACACTGGAATATGCACCTGCAATTAGTAAATAATATTCGAATTTGGCACCTTGAATTCCCAATAAGGTAGCCATTGTTTTTACTTTTACGTTTGAATCATGCAGAATATCTCTTATGTTATTGGCATTAAGAATAGCTGCAACCAATAATCCAAGTGGTAAACTAATAAACATAATCTCCCAATTAAATTCTCCTGTTAACCCCATAAAAGTACCCAACATCATAAGAGGTCCAAAAAGCATAAAAACACCTAAATCACCAAGAGCAAAGTATTTATAATTTATAGGGTATCCAGTATAAAAAATCCCACCCAATAAACCAGCAAGTCCCAAATATAAAATTGGAAGACCATACTGGGCTACAAGTATCATTCCAAGGGCAAAACCAACAGCGAAGGTGATTAGACCACCATAGAGGGCTGCTTTGGGCTTCAACAGACCATCAACCAATACTCGACTCGAGCCAAAGGTCTCTGGACGGTCAACGCCTTTTATATAGTCAAAATATTCACTTACTAAATTTGTTCCTGTATGAAATAAAACGGCTCCAAATAATATAACTGGGAAAAGAGACCAATTAATATTTCCCGAGAAATTTACAAATGTCCAAACGGTAGCAACAAGAACTGGAATGATAGAAGCTGGATAGGCAAATGGTCTTGCTGCCTGAAACCAAATACTGATTGCACTTCTATCGGATGTTGTAGAAAAAGCTGTCATAATTATTCCTTTTTTAATTAACACTTAATCAAATTATTTAATATATTTGAAATTATAAAACTTTTGTCGATTAAAAAAGAAAAATCTTTTATAAAATTTATAATTTATTCATTAATTTAAGGAAATCTTATGAAATTAATTATTTCGTTAATTTCTTTCCTAGCTTTAGTTAACCTAAACCTTTTTTCGCAAAACGATAATAGCCAAAATGCAGAAAAAAATAAAGTTTTACTTAACTCGGCACTGTTAAACTCACTAAAATTAAGGTTGATTGGACCCGCCCTTACATCTGGTAGGATTAGTGATATTGCCATTCACCCATCAGAGAAAACTACTTGGTACGTAACTGTAGCTTGCGGAAATGTATGGAAGACTACAAATGCTGGATTATCTTTTCAGCCAATTTTCGATAATTATGGCTCCTATTCGATTGGATGTGTAACTATCGACCCAAATAATAAAAATGTTATTTGGATTGGAACAGGGGAAAACAACAGTCAGAGAAGTGTTGGCTATGGTGATGGTTTATACAAGTCTATAGATGGTGGTAATTCTTTCAAAAAAATGGGACTTGACAAATCAGAACATATTGCAAAAGTAATTGTTGACCCTAACAATTCTGATATTGTCTATGTAGCAGCACAAGGTCCCTTATGGGGTCCTGGAGGTGATAGAGGCTTATATAAAACAACTGATGGTGGTAAAACATGGTCACAATCACTTAAAATTAGCGAGAATACAGGTGTTACTGATGTTGTTATGGACAGCAGAGATT